>URJD01000133.1 GCA_900548075.1 uncultured Collinsella sp. | reverse complement strand
CGTGGTCTTGCCGGCATCGACATGCGCCAAGATTCCAACGACCGCTTGCTTCGACATGGCTCTCCTCTTATTGCAAGCCCATCGCACGCGGCAACGGGCGTCCTCATTCCACACTGGATGATACAATTTACGGGCCGGCGGGCGAAGCGGGCCCTATCCCCCGACCGAGCTCATCGCCCTGCGTTGCCGCGCGGCGATTTTCGTAGGTTCGCGCCTTGCGAAAGCCGGCTTGCAAAACAGTCAGCGAACGAAAATGGCCCCACCCGGGGCCATTTTCGTTCGTGCAAATTGTTGACACGCGTCCCCGCTCTTATGCCTCACGCAGCCAGTCAAACGCCACGCGCGGGGTGCCGTCGGACACATACACGACGCCGGCACGCTCGAACCCCGCCTTAATACTTGCACCCTGCATGGGTAGATTGTCCTGGTGCGTATCGATGCGCAGGTGGTCGGCACGCTCCTTGGCAAAGGCAAACATCGCAGCCGCGATACCGTGCACGGTGCCATCGGATGCCACACGGTGCAGCACGGCGTACGGAGTGTCGCTACGCCATTGACCGTCCTCAATTACGTCATAGCACTCGTCCGGGCCCGGTAAAAAGGCAAACGTCGCCACCACGCGGCCGTCGACTTCACACACATAGCTGCCACCGGCGGCGATATCGGCAGCCAGCTGCTCGGCAGAAGGCGTGCCCTCGGGCCACTGCGTGGCGTTGCCATGCGCGCGCATAAAGGCGCGGGCCGTGTCATAGATAGCCATGACGGCGGGAATGTCGGTATCGAGGGTTTTTCTGATCATCACGCGGCGACCTCACGTTTATTGGTATCACTTTGATTGGGCAATGATACCAGCGTTTGGAGAGGGGCACGAAGCAGATGGGGAGCAAAAAGCGAGCCGCTTGGTCAAAAGCCAAAAGCGAGTTTTTGGGCGCTGCCACGGGCGGCGATATGAGCGACCTGTTTGCGCGCGAAGACGAGCGCCGCGACGCCCTGAACGCCGAGCGCGACGAGGCCTGGCGCTACAAATCGTGCGAACGCAAAAACCGTTACGACACGCGCGCCGAGGCCGAGGCAGTTATGGCCGACTGCGAAAGCCGCGGGCGGCGCGGTTTGGCCTGCTACAAATGCGAATACTGCGGCGGCTGGCACCTGACATCGCACCCTTGGAAATAGGCACCGCATCGGCACGGCACCGACGGAGCGCCAACCATCGCACGCAAGCTACGGGCGCGGCGGCACCAAGACATCGTAACGAACGGCCTTGCCCGCAAGTTGATAGCTCGGCTTAACACCGGCAAGCAGTGGCCCCTTCACCGGCCGCTTGATAACCAACTTGCGCGGGTGCACCGCAAGCGCAGCCTCAACCAGCGTCTCCTCATCGGCGCACGGCTGCTCCAAATGATGCAGCAGTTGAAACTTCTTTTTGACCGCCGCGCTCTTGGTGCGCTCGGGGAACATGGGGTCTAGATATACCACATCGGGCGCGACGAGCTCGCCCTGCTCGACCAGCTCAGCCGTATGGCGAAGACCGGCGATGCTGTCCTCGCCCGCATGCAGGCGCATGCGCGCCACGGCATCCGCAAGCGCCGGATCGTCCGCCGCACGGTCCAAGGCATCCTGCAGCAGCGCCGCGATTACACAGTCCTGCTCATACAAATCGACCGTAAAGCCCGCGGCAGCAAGCAGCAGCGAATCCTCGCCAAAACCTGCCGTGGCATCGATTGCCCACGGCTGTTCGACGCCTTTCGCGCGTGCGGCCTTCACCAGCAGCTCCTGTTGCAGGCGGCCCTGCTTGAGTCGTGGAAGCATGCGGGCAAAATCGGCTCGCAGCTCCATCGTGCCATCGGTGAGCGTGAGGCCCTCGGGCGTCCTGGTTAACTCGAGCCCAGCCGCCCGAGCAACAGAAAAGGGATCGACGACGCCCATGGGCACTCCTTAGCAAACAAAACGAATACATGGGCGCCATTCATGTCGGCACCCAACCGTCCGTTATTGTCCCACATGCGACATAGTCCACAGCATCCCAATGCAAAGCACCGCCATCAATCCCGTGCACACGGCAGCAATCACAGAATCACTCATGCGCCTTCCCAACGACCGCGGCTCACCCATTTGCTTGGCTCCGTACATCATGGCTCCTTCTTCGGTCCAGCTCTTATCATGGCCCCATCATCGCAGCGCTGCGCATACGCTGCCATCGATTTGGCTTACGCCTAGCTTTCCCTTTTGAAAGGTTGGAGTACGCAGGCTTCAAAGCGCTTTCAAACGCATGCATCGCCGCGTTGAACTACAATGTGCTTCACCATATGTGCAGCACATTGGGTGCGCCAAGTTGGCGTACTCGTATCGAAAGGACCAGCCATGAGCTTCACTCGCAAGACACTCAAAATCCTTGCCCTCATCTATTTTGTTTTGGGCATCGCCAGCCTGGTTATCGGAATCGCCGGCATCGCGACCGGCAAACTCGAGTCCACCTACGGACCGAACGCCATGCTCGCCGCGGTCGTGATTATCGCCAAGGGCCTCATCGACCTCGCCGCGGGCGTTGCGGGCATCAAGGGCGCCAACAAGCCTTCGCAGGTGGGTGGCGCATTTAAGCTCGGCATCATCGCCGCGGTCGCCACGATTGCGCAGGCCGTGCTCACGCTCCCCGCGTTCGGCGGCGACGCCATCAACTATGGTGCCTTTGTCATCGTGGTGTACGACCTGTTCTTTGTTCAGCAGGCACACGACGTCAAGGCCGAGAACAAGGATCGCCTGTAGGCACCCGTCTCCCATATTCCTTACAACGAGCAACAAGAAGGGCCGATCGCGTAGCAACGCGGTCGGCCCTTTGCGTTTAACCAGATAAAACCTGCCAAAATAAACCTGTCCCTTTTTGGTAGGTTAGTGGCGGTACTCGGCGATGATGAAGTCGATATCCGTTTGGAGCGAGTCCAAGTTTGCCAGGCGCTCTTTGTCTGCTGGTCGCGTGCGGTAGTAGTAGGGCGTCATCTGGAACACGGCCTCGATGTCGGCCTGCGTCTGGAGCGTAATGTTCGCGGATACCCGCTGCGTGCCGACCAGTTTTAGCTCGGTCGTCTTCGGCAGCTTTTCGTCGTTAAGGTACGGCGTGTCGTAGAGCACTTCCTTGAGCCCAAACAGATGGCGGGCACCTGGAATCACGGTGTAGAGTGAGCCCTCGGCCGCCAGCACGCGGGCGAACTCGCGCTCGTTAAAGGGAGCAAAGAGCTCTGTCACCATATCGAAGGCGCCATCTGCCACGGGGATGTCCTTCATGTTGGCAACGAAATACGTCGCGCCGCCGCGCTTGGCAGCCAAGCGCACCATTTCCTTGCCCAGGTCAAAGCCGTAGGCATCAACGTTCGCCACCGAGCCCATGGCGCTCGTGTAATAGCCCTCGCCGCAGCAGATGTCGAGCAGGGTCAGAGGCTTGCCTGCGGATGCCCCGCGCTCAGCCGTTCGTTCGCGCACCAGCTCGACCATCGCGTCGCGCAGCGGCGCATAATAGTCGCGATTGAGGAAGTCGCGACGGCTGCGTGCCTGCGACTTGGGATCGCCCATGGAGTCGCCGCTCTTGGACGAACGTAGTAGATATAGATAGCCCTCGCGCGCACGGTCAAACCGGTGTCCGCCCGCGCATGCAGCACCGCGTTCGTCATCCACCAACGGTTCATGGCAAACAGGACACAACAACATGGCAACTCCTTAGCGCGAACAACACAACGCCCACCATTGTCGCACGCCTTCCCCACCTAGTCATTGGGGACGTTCTTGAATGGCTAGTTAGAAGAGATAAGGAGTGTCCCCAGCTGCCGACAGAAAAGGAACGTCCCTAAGTGCCGACTGGTTGCATTAGGAGTATCATCGTCTGCGCAAATAAGCACGAAAGAGCATATTAGAGATTGAGAGCGTATGGCTGATACCGTATCTAAGCACATTGACATGACCACCGGCTCGCTGTGGCGCAATATTCCCCTGTTCGCCTTCCCCGTGGCCGCCACGAGCATCTTGGAGCAGCTGTCGAACCTCATCGCCACGGTCATCATCGGTAACTTCTCGGGCGACCAGGGAACCCTCGCCATGGCGGCGGTCGGCTCCAATGTTCCGCTTACCAGTCTTATGCTCAACCTGTTTATTGGCATGTCGCTTGGCTCCAACGTGGTCATCGCCAACGCTATCGGCCGCAACGATCAGAACATGGTCAAACGCGCCGTCCATACCTCGATTTTAATGGCGCTCGTGGGCTTTGTCGTCATCGCTCTGGGCGAGACCTTTGCCGAGCCCATGCTCGCCGCGCTCAATGTTCCCGCCGAAACCATGCCGCTCGCTTCGCTCTACCTACGCGTCTTTTTGCTCAGCATGCCCTCGATCTTGCTCTACAACTTTGAGGCCGCGATCTTCCGCTCCGTCGGCATCACCCGCATGCCGCTGCAGGCGCTTGCCGTGTCCACCGTCCTCAACATTGGCCTAGACCTCATCTTTGTCCCCGTACTCCACTGGGGCGTCGCGGGCGTCGCCATCGCCACCGCCATCGCCTACACCGTCAGCGCCGCTACGCTCTTTATCCGCCTGCTCAAGACCGACTCCGTCGTCCGCGTCACCCTACGCGACCTGGCTATCGACCCCGTCGCCCTCAAGCGCATCGTCAAGATCGGCCTGCCCGCCGGCATCCAGAGCGCCGTCTTTGCCGTCGCCAACATCATCATCCAGTCTGCTATCAACAGCCTGGGCACCGAGGTCATGGCGGCATCCAGCGCTGCCATGAGCCTGGAGTACGTGTGCTACAACCTACTCAACAGCTTTAGCCAGGCCTGCACCACCTTTGTGGGGCAAAACCACGGCGCTCGCCAGATCGACCGCTGCACCAAAACGCTCAAGGTCTGCCTGATCGAAGGCGGCATCGTCGCGCTCACCACCATCGTCATCATCGTCGGTCTGGGGCGCGAGATCCTGGCGCTTTTTAACAGCGATCCCAACATCGTCTCGATCGGCTATATCCGCGTGTGTTCGATCTTCCCGGCGTACGCCTTTAGCATGTTCTACGAAAACATGTCCGGTTACCTACGCGGCTTTGGCATCTCGCTTATGCCCGCCCTCATCACCATGATCTGCGTTTGCGGCATTCGCTTCTATTGGGTATTCTGCGTGTTCCCGCACTTCCGCACCTTTGCGAACATCATGATGGTCTACCCCATCAGCTTGGGCACCACAGCGTTCTTTATGGTCGTGGCGGTACTACTCTGCCACCCGGCACGCACCTATCGCGCCGCCCAAGTCAAAGCGACAGCCCGCTAAACACCGCGTTCAACGTCACGCCTGTCATTAATTGACAATATGCGAGCTCATATAGTCGATAAAGCGCCTCGTGGCGATAGGCATGGTGTCCCAGCTGCGCCAGGC
>URJD01000132.1 GCA_900548075.1 uncultured Collinsella sp. | reverse complement strand
GCGGCCCCGTCTATCCGTACGTGGTGCCCCAGACCATCAACGGACGGACGCAGAACCCCGTGTCACCCTACCCCATGGACACGGCCATTGAGCTTGTCGAGCTTACGACCGGCAACCGCTATACCTACAGCCAGATCAAAAACGTGCTGGTTGGCAAACACGGCAACGCAGACGCCGCGACCAAACTCGAGACCGACTACCTCGCGCAGATCCTGCTGCCGAGCATCAAAGCCCAGGACTAGCCTGGCGCAGCAAGGTGCTCCCCAACTGTGATGAAGGAGCCAGGAGGTCCTGACCCCACAGGTCCATAGATGATTAGGCAAGGAGCCACTTCCATGCGGGCATAACGTGTACCACACCGTGCTCGCATGGAATATCGGTCTGTTCATCCATGGTAACGATTGCCGACTCGCCAAGATCGAACTGGGCCATCGAGGCATCAAGCGCGGCAATTTCGCGCTCGCGCGTTTTTTCACTTGCCATATCCGCACTCACCTGAATCAGGCTATAAGCCCGCATGAGAAGCGCGTCCCCAGCCACAAAGTCCACCTCATGGCTTTTGCTCTTCTCTTTGATTAGCAGGCGGCAGACCGAGCCGGTCCTCACCGCGGGAGTCCTTCTTCTTAGCGCATTGAACACTGCGGTCTCGAGCCTCTGGCCCTGGTCCAATGCCGATGCGGGAGAGAATGCTCCAAACATCGCAGGGTCGACAGCGTAGACCTTAGACGCAGACCGCATGTTATTTGCCAGTGAACGCGTGAACTCCGGCACAGAAAATAACAGGTAGGCGTCCTCATAATATTCAAGTAAATCGCTGAGCGAATTACGACTGACGGGTATCTGTCTGCTCTTGAACTCGTTGTACACTTTGTTCACTGACAGCTCTCGTCCCGAAGATGCCATACACCGCGTCAAGAACAGCGATGCCAGGCGAGGGTTCTTGACGTCGTAACGTTCAACGACGTCCATGGCGACCGTTCGCGAAGCATATTCCTGTAGCAGCTGAATCGCGTCTGCAGGCGTCTGCTCAAGTGTCGCGATGAATCCCCCTCGTTCAAGATACCCGATCAGATGATGTCGAAGCAGCGCTGCATCGCTCGGGGAAAAGGTCGCATCTGGCTCGGGAACGCTCCCCGTCTTATATCGAACGTATTCCGAAAAACTCAACGGAAAAAGCTCTCGCACAAGAGAACGACCCCTGAACTCGCTCTTAAGTTCTGAGGACAGCATCTTAGAAGAAGATCCCGTCACATAGACGGTCGCTTTCTCCGTATCGACTACACGCCGCAGAAACGCACCCCATTCGGGAATTTCCTGGATCTCGTCAAAGAAAATGTAAGCGCCCTCGGTTCGAGCAGCAGGATACAGCGCATAGAACGTGTCGAGCACGTCCGCCAGCAGCGATGGCTCATACGGGCGCAAGCGCTCATCCTCAAAATTGAAGTAAAGCATCCGGTCAAGCTCGACGCCCCGGCTCTGAAGCCGCCGCATCTCCTGATACAGGCGATACGTCTTTCCACAACGGCGGGCCCCCACAATCACATTTACGATGTTGTCGCGCTTTGGCTCCTGTGGGTTTCCTAGATCAAGGTCTCGCTCAAAGACCTGCGGAACCCCCTGCTGTTCAAAGTCCTTTATTTTCTGGGCGATCAAGTCGTTGAATGCCATGATTCTCCAATCTTGCTCTCTAGCTAATCAAAATTATAGCGATTCTTGATTAATTAGAGAGCAAGATTATGTCTGACTTGATTAACACTTAAGCAAGTTTTTTCACTAGTACTGCTCGAAGGATGCCGAGTGGCTGAGAGGACAACCAAGCTCGAATGCGACTCCCTGGACAGTCAATTTGGGACGGGGCTTTTTTGACTACCCTCCCCCTGTAGAAAAATCCCTAACGCAGTTGCGGTGAAATAGGGACTGTTTTTGCTGGTCAAACCGTAAAACAATCCCTATTTCACCGCAACTTATTGGTGGCCTTTTGGGTAGCACTCAGCGCCACGGGTCGGCTTCGAACATCGGCTCGCGCTCGGGGCGTCGGTCACTGTAGGGATCGTAACCGTCATCGTCCTCGTTCTCGGCACGGATATAGGGGTCGCACGGCTTGGGCGCCGGTTGGGACGTGGGCTTTGGTGCGGCGGACGCTATCTCAGCCGCCGGTGCGTTCGTCTTGTTCTCGTCTTTCATCTGCATAGCTCCTTGCATCGCATCCGCTCAACATCATCGATTGTCGCACGAAAAAGGGCGGCGGACCCAATTGGATCCACCGCCCTTGGCGTTCGGCTCTAAAGGCAGATTTTAAGGCATGTCCCAAAATCTACTCGGCGTCGGGGACCTCGTAGGTGGCTGCCGGCGTGTTGTCGCACACGACGGTAAAGCCACCGTCCTTGTCGACATCGACCGTCACCTGATCGCCCTCGCGCACCGTGCCGTCGATGATGGCGGCGGCGATGGCGTCCACGACCTCGCGCTGGACCAGGCGCTTGAGCGGACGGGCACCGAACACGGAGTCCAGACCACCCACAGCGAGCATCTGCTTGGCCGCCGGGGTAATGGCAAGCGTCATGCGCTCCTTGGCCAGGCGTGCGCGGACGTCGGCGAGCTGAATATCGACGATCTTCTCAATCTGCGCCATGCCGAGCGGATGGAACACCACGATATCGTCGATACGGTTGAGGAACTCGGGGCGGAAGGTCTGAGCCATGGCCGCGTCGACCTGATGGCGCATCTCCTCCTCGTCCTTGCCGGACAGATCAGCGATAGCCTTGGAGCCCACGTTAGACGTCATGATGATAATCGTGTTCTTGAAGGACACCTGGCGACCTTGGCCATCGGTCAGACGGCCGTCGTCAAGCACCTGCAGCAGCACGTTAAAGACATCCGGATGAGCCTTCTCCATCTCGTCGAGCAAGATCACGGAGTACGGACGACGGCGCACGGCCTCGGTGAGCTGGCCACCCTCGTCGTAGCCCACGTATCCCGGGGGTGCACCGATCAGACGCTGGACGCTGAACTTCTCCATGTACTCGGACATGTCGATACGCACGAGCGCGCGCTCGTCGTCGAACAGGCACTCGGCAAGCGCCTTGGCGAGCTCGGTCTTGCCCACGCCAGTGGGGCCCAGGAAGAAGAAGCTGCCGATGGGCTTGTCCGGATCGGAGAGGCCCGCACGGCTGCGACGCACAGCCGCGGCGACGGCGGAGACGGCCTCGTCCTGACCGATGACGCGCTTATGCAGCTCGCCCTCCAGGCCCTTCAGCTTGTCGAGCTCGCCCTGCATCATCTTGGACACGGGCACGCCGGTCCAGGCGCTCACGACCTCGGCGATCTCATCGGAAGTCACCTGTTCGTTGAGGCCCTCGCCGTCCTGCTGCTTTTGTGCCTCGAGCGCGGCCTCTGAATCCTGAATCTGCTGCTGCAGGCCCGGGATCACGGAGTAGCGCAACTCGGACGCACGGCCCAGGTCGCCGTTGCGCGTCGCGCGCTCCTCTTCGCTCTTGGCCTCGTCAAGCTGGCCCTTAAGCTCCTGCACGTGGTCGATGGCGTTCTTTTGGTTGAGCCAGCCGGCCTTTTGCACGTTGAGCTTTTCCTGGACCTCGGCAATCTCTTGGCGCAGTGCCTCCAGACGCTCCTTGGAGGCGTCATCGGTCTCCTTCATGAGCGCCTGCTCCTCGATCTGCAGCTGGGTGAGCTGACGCGTGGTGGCGTCGATCTCGACCGGCATGCTGTCGAGCTCCATGCGCAGACGGCTTGCCGCCTCATCGACCAGGTCGATGGCCTTGTCGGGCAGGAAGCGGTCGGCGATATAGCGATCGGAGAGGTCGGCGGCGGCCACGAGTGCGCTATCGGTAATGTGCACGCCATGGAAGATCTCGTACTTCTCCTTGAGGCCACGCAAGATCGAGATGGTGTCCTCGACGGTAGGCTCGCTGACCATTACGGTCTGGAAACGACGGGCGAGCGCCGCGTCCTTCTCGATGTACTTGCGGTATTCGTCAAGCGTAGTCGCGCCGATCGCATGCAAGTCGCCACGGGCAAGCGCCGGCTTCAGGATGTTGCCGGCGTCCATGGAGCCCTCGGTGGCACCCGCGCCCACGATGGTATGGAGCTCATCGATGAACAGGATGACCTTGCCCTCGGACTTCTGTACCTCCTTGAGCACGGCCTTCAAGCGGTCCTCGAACTCGCCGCGGTACTTGGCGCCGGCGACCAGCGCGCTCATGTCGAGCTCGATGAGATCACGGTCGCGCAGCGTGCTCGGCACGTCGCCGGCCACGATACGCTGGGCGATGCCCTCGACGATGGCCGTCTTGCCGACGCCCGGCTCGCCGATGAGCACGGGGTTGTTCTTGGTGCGACGGGACAGGACCTGGATGGTACGACGGATCTCGTCGGTACGACCGATGACAGGGTCGAGCTTGCCGGCGCGGGCGAGGTCGCAGATGTTGCGACCGTACTGCTCCAGCGCCTCAAACTGCGTCTTGTCCTCGGCAGACGTCACGCGGTCATCGCCGCGCAGCTCCTCGTAGACTTGCTCGATGCGCTCCTTGGTCACGCCGGCGTCGCGCAGAACGCGGCCGGCCTCGCCCTTGTCCTCGGCAAGTGCCATCAGCAGATGCTCGGTCACCACAAAGCTGTCGCCCATCTTGGTGGCCTTCTTCTCGGCCTTTTCGATGACGCGGACGAGCTCGTTGGACAGGCCCATCTGCTGACCCTCGCCCGAAACCTTAGGCGCGTGGTCGATGGCATCTTGTGTGGAGCGTGCGAGCTGGGCCGGGTCGGCACCGATGCGCTCGATGATCACGGAGATATTGCGCTCGCCGGCACCGAGCAGGGCGGACAGCAGGTGAATCGGCTCCACCGCGCCGGCCTGCGCGTCAGCGGCCGTGCTCATGGCGGTCTGCAGCGCCTCGCGCGACGTCATTGCTAGCTTATCGATTCTCATGGAATCACCTCTCTTGGGGCGGCCGCCCTACGGGGCGGCTTCACGTTGTTCGAGATGTATTGTTGCCAGCTTTGCTCGATCTTATACACAAATCTAAGTCTCTATATATAAGATTTTCTGAGTGATTGAGAGATAGGGACAGACGCGCTCACCCGCTGCGGCCTCGTCCCCTTACTATCTCGATCTGTAACATCTATCGACCGTTTCTGGCTCCAGATGTTACAGATCGAGACGAATTGTTCAGCGGCGCCCGTTTGTCTCAATCTGTAACATCTACTCGGCAAATTAGGGTCTAACTGTTACAGATCGAGACAAACAGAAGACACCCGAATCGAAAATCTCAATCTGTAACACCAGACCCACTTTTAGCGGCCAAGATGTTACAGATTAAGACGAATCGAGCCGCCACAAAAGTGCCCGTCCCCAATGTGGTAGTTTTCGACAAATCAGAACCACCCTTAAAAAGGGTGGTTTGCTCTTAGGGTATAACCCACGGGC
>URJD01000131.1 GCA_900548075.1 uncultured Collinsella sp. | reverse complement strand
GAGGCATGCCCCAGCATGTTCCATACGGCGGCGACCATTATGGCCGAACTCGACGAGGCGGGCTTTACCTACCTGCCCGAGAATGCGGCGTGGGATATCGAGCCGGGCGGTCGCTATTACACGCAGCGCAACACCTCGAGCGTTGTTGCCTTTAAGGTGGGCGAGGACCTGGCCGCGACGTGGGGCGAGGACGGCGTTGCCGGCGACTACCATTTTCAGCTGACGGCGTCGCACAGCGACTCGCCGACGTTTAAGGTTAAGGCCGTGCCCGAGCTCGACGGCGCGGGCGAGACGCTGCGCCTGAACACCGAGGCCTACGGCGGCATGATCGACTACACCTGGTTCGATCGTCCGCTGGCGCTCGCGGGGCGCGTGTTGGTGCGCGAGGGCGACCGCATCGAGAGCCGTCTGCTCGCTACCGAGCGCGAGGTCGCTATTATTCCGAGCCTTGCCATCCATATGAACCGCGGCGTCAACGAGGGCTTTGCGCCCAACCGCGCCGTTGACCTGTGCCCGCTCATCAGCGCCGGTGACCTTAAGCAGGGAGATTTTGACGCCCTGATCGCTGATGAACTGGATGTTGAGCCTGAGCAAATTTTGGGCCGCGATCTGTTCCTGGTCAATCGTCAGGATGCGCGTATTTGGGGCTGGGCCGATGAGTTTATCTCGACGCCCAAGCTCGACGACCTGGCCTGCGCCTACACCTCGCTGCAGGCATTTTTGGGTGCCGAGAACGCGCACGACGTTTCGGTCTTCTGCTGCTTTGATAACGAGGAGGTTGGCTCCGAGACCAAGCAGGGCGCCATGTCGACGTTCTTGGCCGACGCGCTGCGCCGCATCAACGGATCGCTGGGCTTTGACGACGAGTCGTACCATCGCGCACTTGCCGCCTCGATGCTTGTGAGCTGCGACAACGCGCATGCCGTGCACCCCAACCACGCCGAGAAGTGCGATGCCCGCAACCAGGTTGTGCTTAACGGCGGCATCGTCATCAAGGAAGCCGCCAACCAGCACTACTGCACCGATGCCTTTAGCCGCGCGGTGTTCCAGGCCATCTGCGATGATGCCGACGTGCCCACGCAGGCCTTTGCCAACAAGAGCGACATGGCCGGCGGCTCTACGCTTGGCAATCTGTCCAATATGCAGGCGAGCATGCATGCTGTGGACGTGGGCCTGCCGCAGCTTGCCATGCACTCGAGCTACGAGACCGGCGGCGTGCGCGACGTTATGTACGCCATCCGCGCCCTCACCGCCTTCTACGAGCGCGACCTAACCATCAACGGAGCCGAAAGCGTGGAGCTGTAAATGCGAGCCGAAGAAATGAAGGCCGAGCATGGGGCTCAGCTTATTGATCGGGGTTTACAGCTGCTCGTCGCCGCTTGCCATGAGTCAGGGGTCGACGTGTCCAAGGCGCGACCAACGAGTGCTGAAGAACTCAAACGTAACGCCTATTCGGACCGCTATGACGAGGAGACGGACTGGCTCTAATAAGCGAAGTGTCGAAAACGCTAGATGTATGTTTGATATCACTTTGGTGAGAGTGTCGCAGGCAGAACTACCGGTATGGCGCAAGCCAACCTGACCCCATCGCACCAAATCTACTAAAAAGGGGCAGGTTCATTTTGGCAGGTTTTATCTGGGCAAATGCCAACAGCTAGGCGGAACTGTCAGGACGCCGCAGGTAGAGCCAACGTCATAGTGCAAACTAACCTGACCCCATTGCACCAAAAAAGAAACGCCGCAGGTTGAGCAAAAGTCAGCGAGAGTCTGCCGTTTGAGCCAAGGTGCCGTGAAATGAAAAGGCGCTGACCTTCTGGTCGCGCCTTTGAAATTGAACGGCAGATTGGCCAAACGGCGGGTTCGTAGCGTCGACCGGTCCGCCGTCCGTTAGAACGGCGGAATAGATCCCCTAATGTTCAATCCAACAACGTAAAGTTTCGCCGGCCTGCAGGTGACGCAGGTTCTCCGCGGCGATGTCGACCACATTGTTGAGCGTGGCGGCCAGGTGGAACCAGCCCGAGATGTGCGGCGTGATGAGCATGTTGGGCGCATCCCACAGGGGGCTTGTCTCAGGCAGCGGCTCGGGGTCGGTGACGTCGACCGCGGCGCCGGCAAGGTGTCCGGACTCAAGAGCGGCAACCAGATCGTCGGCAACAACAAGGTCACCGCGGCCACCATTGGCAAAGAAGGCGCCCGGCTTCATCGCGGCGAAGAACTCGGCGTTCGCCAGGCCGCGGGTCTCGGGTGTGCTGGGCATAAAGGATGCGACGACGTCGGCCTCAGCCAGGCGCTCGGGCAGGGCGTCCATGCCGTCCGTGTCCTCAAACACAATGGGGTAGACGAGCGGATGGCGCTTGATGCCGCGGACGTGCGCACCCATGCTGCGGCAGAGCGTGGCAAAGTGGCCGCCGATATCGCCCGCGCCCAGCACTAGTACATTGGCGTTTTTGAGCGAGGTGACCGGCCCCAAATCCTCCCAGCGATGCTCGCGCTGCAAGTCATGATAGCCGGGCAGGCGCTTCATCATGGAAAGGACCATGGCAAACATGTGCTCGCTCACAGCCTGGCCGTAGGCACCCACCGAGCAGGAAAGCTTAGCGTCGGCTGGCACGGTGCCGGCGGCCAAGTAATCGTCATAGCCCGCGGTCTGTAGTTGCAGCAGCTGGAGGTGCTCGCATGCGGTAAGTAGGGCAGGGTCTATGTTGCCCAAGATCACGTCGGCGTTGGCGACTTGTTCGCGCGTGATAGCGTCGGCGCTCGTGTAGATAAAGTCCTCGCCCGGAGCGCTCGACTCAAGAATTGCGCGATGGCGGTCGTTGACGGGCAACAAAACCAGGATGTTCACAAGCAGTCCTCTCCGCCCAACCCGCCAAAAAGGGACAGGTTTGTTTTGGCAGGTTGTATCAGGCAAAACGTTCAAATAAAAACGCCGGATGCAAGATGAGTGTGCCCGTCGGCATCCGGCGCATCCACGGCTACCAGCTCAGCAGCTCGTAACCGTCCTCGGTCACCACGAGCTGTACCTCGCACTGGGCCGAATCGCTGCCGTCCTTGGTGCGCACGCACCAGCCGTCACCCTTGCTGATCTTGATATCGGGCGCTCCGGCGTTGACCATGGGCTCGATTGTAAAGACCATGCCCGGCACCATGATGGTGTCCACATCGGGCGCCTCGGTGGTAAAGCCCACAAACGGGTCCTCGTGGAACTCCTTACCGATGCCGTGTCCGCCGTACTCGCGCACCACGCTAAAGCCGGCGTCCTCGACCGTCTTTTGCACGGCCTCGGCCATAACGGACAGCGGCAGCCATGGCTTGACGGCGGCAAGGCCCGCCTCCACGCTGGCGCGGGTGACGTCGACCAGGCGCTGGCGCTCGGCCGAGACCTTGCCGATGCAGAACATGCGGCTCGAATCACTAAAGTAGCCGTCCAAAATCGTGGAACAGTCCACGTTGATGATGTCGCCCTCGTGCAGCACGTCCGCATCGCAGGGAATACCGTGGCAGACGACGTCGTTGATCGAGGTGCACACGCTCTTGGGGTAGCCTTCGTAGTTGAGGTCGGCCGGCGTGCCACCGTGCTCGACGGTGTAGTCGTAGATCATCTGGTCGATCTGGTTGGTGGTCATGCCCGCGGCGATGTGCTCGCCCACATAATCGAGCACGCCTACGTTGATGGCGGCGGAGCGCTTGATGCCCTCGATGTCGGCAGACGTCTTGTAGAGCGTGCGGGGCAGGACGTTCCAGCCTTCCTCCCACAGGCGCTCGAGGCGCTCGTCAAAGGCGCTGTGACATTTCTTATATTTCTTGCCGCTACCGCACCAGCAGGCGTCGTTGCGGCCGGGCACGGGTCCTTTGTCAAACATGGTTAACTTCCTTTCATCCGCAGCTAGTATAGCCCACCCACGCGTCCATAAGAGTTGCGGTGATATAGTTCCGATTTAAGCGGTTTAACAGCATAAACAGGAACTATATCACCGCAACTGATGGAGCGGGATGGCGGGCACTAGCTGCTGCGTGGTTTTGCTAGTAGCTCACCTGGCAGGGAATGCCGAGGGCGCGCGCGCGTGCGGCAATGGCATCGAGCACCTCGGGCGCTGCTTTAGCAAGGCCGGCGACCGGCGTCTCGCGCGCCACCGTGTAGATGGTCGCTTCTTGTGGGCGAATACGCTCAAGCGCCGCGAGCCAGGGGGCAACGTACTCCTCGCCGGTGTTGTCGATGAGCTTGCCCTGATACTCGCCGGTCAAAAAGATCGTCTGGATAATAACGTGACCGTCAAAGCTTGCGAACGTCTCGATCTGGTGCTCGACGTCGTAGGGGCCAACGGGCTGGTCGAGCAGCTGGATAAACGCCGGGTCGACGGTATCGAGCTTAAGAATGTTGTCGTCGACCATCATGAGCGCGTCGTGCACCTCGGGGCGGTCGGCGCGCGTGCCGTTGGAGAGCACGGCGATCTTGGAGTTTGGGGCAAGCCCGTCGCGCAGCGCGACGGCACCGGCGATGGCCTGCGGAAACTCCGGTGCGGCGGTGGGCTCGCCGTTGCCTGCGAAGGTGATCACATCGGGAAGTTCACCCTCGGCCGCCATCTCGCGCAGCTTTGCCTCGAGCGCGTCGAGTACCACGGCGGCTGTGTTGTACGGCTCATGGCAGGGGCGCTCGGCGTTGAGGCCGTTTTCGCAGTACATGCAGTCGAACGTGCAGATTTTGCCGCTGGCCGGCATCATGTTGACGCCGAGCGAGAGACCAAGGCGACGGCTGCGAACGGGCCCAAAGATGGGGCTGGCATTCAAAAACGTAGACATAGGCATATGCTCCTCAAGACAATTGTGCCTAAGCATAGCATCGGCTCCAAAGCAAGGTGCGGGCCCTTGCTTTACTAGTTTCGTTTTTTCACGTCGCTCATGATGCCGTGCCATGAAAAGCCTCGGGTCGGGTACAGTTAATCTGTTAACAAGGCGTAAGGCAATGCGGGTCCATCCAACCGTACTGACGTGCAACTGGATGGGCGTTGACGATGGGGGCACAACATGGATTTTACGGTCGAGAATGCGGGCACCACGATTGCCTGTCGCGAATATGCCGGCCCGGATGTGTCGCCTGATACTCCTGCCTTGGTGTGCGTGCACGGCGCTTGTGTCGACGGCACATTTTTCGACGGCATCGCTTGTAAGCTCAGCCGCAACTACCGCGTCATTGCCTACGACCGCCGCGGCTGCGGTGGCAGCAGCGATGCGGCAGACGACAGCTATGATCTTGCCGCCCAGGCCGCCGACCTGCAAGCCGTGATCGAACACGTTGGCGCTCCGGCAAATGTGCTTGCGCACAGCGCCGGTACGTTGGTGGCGCTGGAGCTTCTTCGCACCGAACCCCATCTCGTCGCCCGTGCGATTCTGCATGAGCCGGCTGTGTCGGCCGAAGGCGTCGGTATGGGCGCAGCTCCGGTTTTGCTCGATATGATTGCGGCTGGAAAGGTTTCAAGGGCGCTCCGGCTTTTCTTGGGAGC
>URJD01000130.1 GCA_900548075.1 uncultured Collinsella sp. | reverse complement strand
CAGGCGGAATCGGCGGTAGTGCAATCGGAGCAGAGCGAGGACATGCTCGTCGATACCATCAACGAGGCGCTCTTTGACCTGGTGGGCGACACCGTAATTGAATTTAGCGCGGCAGGGCCGCAAATTATCGAGGACTACGAAGCAGACGTGAGAGGATACCTAGACCATGAGTGATACCGCATCCGCAGCACCTCGCGTGCCCAAGCGCGTCGCTGCCGTCATTCTCAACTCGCTCAAGGGCGGCGTGGTCCCGCGCATCGGCCTTCCTTACATCACCGTAGGGCGCGAGGTCGAGATTCGCGCCCTGCTCACCGATCTGAGTCTCATCTCCGACGGTGGCGCGAGCTTCCGCTTTTTAGTCGGTCGTTACGGCGCCGGCAAGAGCTTTTTGCTCCAGACCATCCGCACGCACGCCATGGGTGAGGGATTCGTCGTCGCCGATGCCGACCTATCCCCTGAGCGCCGCCTGCAGGGCGGCCAGGGACAGGGCCTTGCCACCTACCGTGAGCTCATCCGCAACATATCGACTAAAACGCGCCCCGAGGGCGGTGCGCTCAACCTTATCCTGGATCGCTGGGTCGCCTCGTGTGCCGATGCCGATGAGTCTGCCGTCAATGCCCAACTGGCCCCGCTCGAGGAAATGGTCCACGGCTTCGACTTCGCCCGTATGCTCCGCCGCTACCGCGCGGCCGTATCCAAGGGCGACGAAGAAGCTATGAGCCGCGTGACCAAATGGATTCGTGGCGAGTACCGCACCAAGAGCGAGGCTCGCGCCGAACTGGGCTCCTCGACCATCATCAGCGATGACGACTGGTACGACTACGTTAAGCTCATTGCACGCTTTTTGGTCTGCAGCGGATACAAGGGCATGCTGGTGCTCATCGACGAACTCGTGAATCTGTACAAGATTCCCAACGCGATCACGCGCCAATACAACTACGAGAAGATCCTGACTATGTACAACGACACGCTCCAGGGCAAGGCGCAGTACCTGGGCATGATCATGGGCGGCACGCCAACCTCCATCGAAGACCGCCGCCGCGGCGTGTTCTCCTACGAGGCTCTGCGCAGCCGACTCGCTCAGGGTCGCTTTGCTCGCGAGGACCTTAAGGACATGCTCGCGCCCATCATCCGTCTGCAGCCACTCACCTACGAGGAGCTGCTGGTGTTGATCGAAAAACTCATGCAAATTCACGCCGGCTACTTTGGCTGGACGCCCACGCTGACCGAAAACGACTTGGTTGACTTCCTCAAGATTGAGTTTGGCCGCGTGGGAGCCGACACGCATCTAACGCCGCGTGAAGTCATTCGTGACTTTATCGAGCTGCTCGATATCCTGTGTCAAAACCCCGATGCTAACGTGGCCGAATTGCTGCAAAGCGTCGGTGGCGACGCGCTGGCGCCGACAGCCGCAACAGGCGACACCGGCACCGCAGGCGGCGACCGCAACTTCGCCGAGTTCACCATCTAACCTACCAAAAAAGGGACAGGTTAATTTTGGCAGGTTTTATCTGGGCAAACGTTGAAGCAGTAATGCAGCAAGCCGTTGCCAGCCGCGTTGAGAAATTCGTTGTTGAAAGGAGGCCCCGTGAACGCCTTTGACCGCTACGCCCCGTTTATCCAAGACTTCATCTACTCCCACGATTGGGAGAGCTTGCGCTCTATCCAGGTTGCGGCGGCAGATGCCATCTTCAACACACAGGACAATGTGCTCCTGACGGCATCCACGGCTTCCGGCAAAACCGAGGCAGCCTTCTTTCCCATCCTGACCGAGTTTTGGGAAAACCCGCCCGCAAGCGTGGGCGCCCTCTACATTGGCCCCCTCAAGGCGCTCATCAACGACCAATTCGTCCGCCTCAACGACCTGTGCGAAGAAGCCGATATCCCCGTCTGGCACTGGCATGGCGATGTCTCGCAATCACACAAGGCCAAACTCATCAAAAAACCGAGCGGCATCCTACAGATTACGCCCGAGTCGCTCGAGGCGCTCCTGATCCATAAGCACATGGCGATCCCGCGCATGTTTTGCGACCTGCGCTATGTGGTTATCGACGAAGTCCATTCGCTCATGCGCGGCGACCGCGGCGGGCAGACGCTCTGTCTTATCGAGCGCCTCTCGCGCATGGCAGGCGTGCAGCCCCGCCGCATTGGCCTTTCGGCCACCATCGGCGACCCCGAGCGCACGGGCGCCTTTCTCTCGCAGGGAACGGGGCGCGACTGCGTTATCCCCCGCTTTGAGGAACCGCGCCGCGTGTGGCGCATCTCCATGGAGCACTTCTACAACTCGGGCCCCCAGGCTCAGCAACGAGGATTCGTAGGCACAGGTCCACAAGAAGCCGAGGTGCTTGCTTGCGAGCGTATTGAGACGGCGGCGCCCGCGGCGCTGCCCGCATCCGGACAAGACATGTGCCACAGCGAACAGCTTACACAGGAAGAACGCCGTCAACGTCGCGAGCAGGCGCGGGGCAAGGCCGCTCCCAAAGACCGTCGCACTTCCTCGGCCCCCGAGGGCGAAGTCGACATCCCACGAGCGACCGAGCAGGCGCTCCTCAACCCCGCCGACACCGCACCCGACAACGCCGACCCCGGTATGGGCTATATCTTTGAGCATACGCGCGGCCGCAAGTGCCTGGTCTTTGCCAACTCGCGCGAGGAGGCAGAGGCCGTGTGCTCCATGCTGCGCAGCTACTGTGAAAACCGACACGAGCCCGACCGCTTTCTCATCCATCACGGCAACCTTTCGGCATCGCTGCGCGAGACGGCCGAGGAGCTCATGCGCGACGAGGAGCAGGCGCAGACAACCGTCACCACCTCTACGTTGGAGCTCGGTATCGATATCGGCCGCCTGGAGCGTGCATTTCAGATCGATGCGCCGTTTACCGTCAGCTCCTTTTTGCAGCGCATGGGGCGCACAGGCCGTCGCGACCTTCCGCCCGAGATGTGGTTTGTCATGCGTGAGGAAGAACCTGAGCCGCGCACGATGATGCCCGAAACCATTCCCTGGAAGCTCCTGCAGGGTATCGCGCTCGTACAACTCTATCGCGAGGAAAAGTGGGTCGAGCCGCCCGAGCTCGATCGACTCCCCTACAGTTTGCTCTATCACCAGACTATGTCGACCCTCGCCAGCACCGGCGAGCTCACGCCGGCCGAACTTGCCCAACGCGTGCTCACGCTCAGCTATTTCCACCGTGTCTCGGCAGACGATTACCGCGTGCTGCTACATCACCTCATTAAGATCGACCATATCCAGGTCACCGAAGGTGGCGGGCTCATCGTGGGCCTCGCGGGCGAGCGCATCATCAACAACTTTAAGTTCTACGCCGTGTTTCAAGAAAACGAGGAGTTTACCGTCCGGAGCGAATCGGCCGAGCTGGGCACGATCGTTAATCCGCCCCCGCCCGGTGAGCGCATCGCCATCGCCGGACACTGCTGGATTGTCGAGGAAGTGGACTGGAAGCGCCACACTGTCTTTGCCACGCAGGTCAAGGGCCGGGTGCCGGCCTACTTTGGCGACTGCCCCGGCGACATTAACACGCATGTGCTCGAGCGCATGCGCAAGGCGCTCAACGAGCACGCGACATATCCGTACCTTATGGGTAACGCACGGGCCCGCTTGGCGCAGGCTCGTCATACGGCCGAGATTTCGGGGGCGGGAACCAAGCCGCTCATTAACCTGGGCGGCGATACCTGGGTGCTCTTCCCCTGGTTGGGCAGCTACGCCTTCCTAGCACTCGAGCGCATGCTTAAAATCAAATGCGCCGCTGAGCTGGGCCTTCGCGGACTCGACCCGTCACGCCCGTACTTTATGCAGTTTAAGATGAAGGCCGACGAGGAGACGTTCTTTGAAGTGCTCGCCGCCGAGACCGAGAAGGACTTCGATCCCATCGAGCTCGTCTATCCTGGCGAGGTGCCTTACTTTGACCGCTACGACGAATTCGTTCCCGAGGAGCTCGTGCGCAAGGGGTTTGCCGAAGGCGTGCTCGACATAGAGGGTATGAAGCAGCGCGTTCTCGGCTGGCGCGACCACGCCTAAGACCAGTCTTTTTTGGGACGGGGAGACCTACTTGTCGTGAAGGACGGTGCCGAGGAAGTCGGTGTCGAAGGGCACGGCTTCGGCAAAGGCGTAGTCGCCGTCGCTGGCGATGAGCAGGTAGTTTTCCTCGCCGCCGAACTTCGCATCGCCACATGGGACCACCCAGGCGTGGACGAATACCTCGAGTGCCGTGGCAGCGCAGTCGCGAAGGAACGTCACATCGCTCCCCTCGTTTGCGCTCACAATATTGGCCACGTAGATACCCCCGGGGTTCAGGCTGCCTCGCACCAGGCGCAGCGCCTCAACCGTCGCCAGCTCGCGAACGGGCTCGGCACCGCCAAAGCAATCGCTCACGACCACGTCGTAGCGACGATGGCCCACGCTCGTCACACCCAGATACGAGCGAGCCTCGGCGGTAATCACCCGCAGGCGGTCGCCCACCGCGCGCTCCAGCTCGTCCAGGTAGAACCAACGGCGCGCCAAGCGCGTTATCTCTCCGTCATACTCGATAACGTCCATACGCAAGCCCTCGTGCGACACCAGCGCATATTTGGGATAGGCAAACCCGCCGCCACCTAGCATAAGCATACGGCTGATACCGTGACCATAAGCGTCGCGCATCGCATCCTCGGCCTCAAACACGTCGTCAAACGCGCGATAGTACGCAAAGACGGGCTCCGCCCAGCGCTCGCCAACGTAACTCGCGCTTTGGTAGACGCCGCCTTGAACCAATACGCGGACTTCGTCGCCGCCCTCATCGTGCACGCGCTTTACACGCGCCAGCCCATTGCGGGTCCTCGTGACCTGCAGACAGGCAGCGCGAACAGCGACGGCGGCCGCACCAAGTGCCGCGGCTCCCAGGGCAACGCCGGCAACGACACCAGCAGAAACACTCGGCTTGTTCATCTAGAGCTCCTTTTGCAGATAGAGTCCATGGTCGTAAAAACCCAAATGACGATAGTACTCACGCGTGCCGATCGCGCTGATCACGTTGATGCGCGCATAGCCCGCGTCCCGCGCCATCTGGCACGCACGCTCCACCAGCGACCGCCCCAGTCCATGATGCTGAGCCGCCTGGCCTTGATCTCCCATGCGCGCCGCCATGCCGTACACGTGCACCTCACGAATCATCGCCTCGTCCGGCGCCGTCAGCAACTCGTCCGCATGCGCGGCAACAAACGCGCGATCGGGCAGCGACAGGCGCAAAAAACCCGCGATTTTGCCCTGCGGCGTCACCCACTGCAAAAAGCGCTCGTGCGTCACCGGCGTCTCGTACGCCACGCCCTCGTCAAGGGTCAACTCGCCTAGGTCGGCGCCCGCCGTGCTAATCTCGCGATAGCGGATCTCACGCACCGTCGCACCGTCACCCCGAGCAGCCAGGCGGTTCTCGACGAGCTGACGCAGGTTGGGCTTCTTGTTGCCCACCATGATGTCGTCGGAGCTAAAGTCGCGGATCATGCGACTGATGCGGCAGAACGCCGGCGTCACCACGATGTCGTCGGCCAACA
>URJD01000129.1 GCA_900548075.1 uncultured Collinsella sp. | reverse complement strand
CCACCTACTTTGGCACCATGATGGTCAAGATGGGCGACGCCGACGGCCTGGTCTCTGGCGCCTGCCACTCCACCGCCGATACCCTGCGCCCTGCGCTGCAGATCCTCAAGACCGCCCCGGGCACCAAGCTGGTCTCGGCCTTCTTCGTGATGTGCACCGACACCCCGCAGTTCGGCACCGACGGCACGCTGATCTTCGCCGACTGCGGCCTCAACATCAACCCGTCCTCCGACGAGCTCTCCGAGATCGCCATCGCCTCCGCTCACTCCTGGTCCACCTTCATGGGCAACGTTGAGCCGCACGTGGCCATGCTCTCCTACTCCACCATGGGCTCCGCCGGCGGCGAGGTCGCCAAGAAGGTCCAAGAGGCCGTGAAGTTCTGCAAGGAGAAGGCTCCCGAGCTCGCCATCGACGGCGACCTGCAGCTCGACGCCGCTATCGTCCCCACCGTCGCCCAGCTCAAGGCTCCCGGCTCCTCCGTCGCCGGTAAGGCCAACGTGCTCGTGTTCCCCGACCTCGAGGCCGGCAACATCGGCTACAAGCTGGTCCAGCGCTTCGCCGGCGCCGACGCTTACGGCCCCATCCTGCAGGGCATCGCCAAGCCGGTCAACGACCTGTCGCGCGGCTGCTCTGCCGACGACATCGTGGGTGTCGTGGCCATCACCGCCGTCCAGGCTCAGATGGCTGAGTAGCTGACATATCCCCTCGGGGCCCTACAGGGTAAAGCTCTGAAAACGTCCTCGGACATGCATGAAACCCCCGCTGCGCACTTCGTGCGGCGGGGGTTTCATGCGTCCTGCGGAAAGTTTTCAGAGCTTTACCCTGTAGGGTCCCTGCCGCTACGTTGCAATCAGGGTATCTGGGGTGGACGGCGGCTTGGCTACGAGCTGGAGCTGAGGATCTGAATGGTTGGGTGCCGTTGCTGGGAGCGCAGGCGTTGCTGATGATGATCTCTTTGGGACTGGAATTTTCACCTGCCAGCAAAAAGGCCTCCGGAGCTGTTGCTCTGGAGGCCTTTTTGTCAATTACGGACGGATGCGTTAGTTGTTCTTGGTCAGGCGCTCGACGTCGTGGGCGATCATGTATTCCTCGTCGGTGGGGATGACCATGACCGTGACGGAAGAGCCGGCGGCGCTGATGACCTGCGGGCCGTTACCCACGGCCTCGCGGTTCTTGTTGTTGTCGATGCGCACGCCCAGCCACTCGAAGCAGTCGCAGAAGGCCTTGCGGATCGACCAGTCATTCTCGCCAATGCCGGCGGTAAAGGTAATGGTGTCCACGCCCGCCATGGAGGCGATCATGGAACCGGCCTGCTGCATGGCCTTGTATGCGAACATATCGAAGGCGAGCAGGCAGCGCTCGTCGCCCTCGGAGGCGCGCGTACGGATGTCACGGGCGTCGTTGGAGATGCCCGAGATGGCAAGCAGACCAGACTGCTTGTTCATCATGTCATCGACTTCCTGATAGCTGTAGCCGCCCTCGCGCTGGAGGTAGCACACGGTGGCCGGATCAATGGAACCACAGCGGGTACCCATCATCAGACCGTCAAGCGGCGTGAGGCCCATCGTGGTGTCGCGGCACACGCCGTCCTCGATAGCAGCGAGCGAAGCACCGTTACCCAAATGGCACGAAAGCAGACGGTGGCAGCGCGAACCCAGGATCTCCTTGGCCATCATCCACTCATAGCGGTGGCTCGTGCCGTGGGCGCCGTACTTGCGCACGTGGTACTTGTCGCACACGTCCTTGGGCAGCGCGTAGGTATAGGCGACCTCGGGCATGGTCATGTGGAACGAGGTGTCGAAGACGGCCACGTTGGGCAGCTCCGGATACTTCTCACGGCAATACTCAATCGCCGCGGCCTCGCCGTAGTTGTGCAGCGGGGCGAGCGGGGCCACCTCGAGAATCTTGGCCATAACTTCGTCGTCAACAACTGCGGAATCATCGAAGTGCCAGCCGCCCTGAACGATACGATGACCAATGCCATCAATCGTAAAGTCGGTCTTCTCGAGCTCCTCGAGCACGCGAGCGATAGCAGAGCGATGATCGGGGAAAGGGACCTCCTCGGTCTGCTTGGCGCCACCGTTC
Organism: uncultured Collinsella sp.; assembly: GCA_900548075.1. Taxonomy (GTDB): domain Bacteria; phylum Actinomycetota; class Coriobacteriia; order Coriobacteriales; family Coriobacteriaceae; genus Collinsella. The sequence continues at coordinate 3,465 of URJD01000129.1, read as the reverse complement.
TCGGAGTGGCCAAAGATACCCATGTCCGAACCGATACGTTCGCAGTTGCCCTTGGCGAAAACCTCTCGGGTATCGGTATCCAAAAGCTGATATTTAAGGCTTGAGCTGCCGGCGTTGACAACAAGTACGTTCATGAGACTCCTTTGCAGTGCAATACGGTCGACGCAGACCCCTTAAGGCGGCCGCATTTTAATAAGAAGTTATCATATCTTGATAAATAGCTATCAGCATATCGCCCAACGAGCGCAAAAGAGGGGCCGAACGGCGCTCGGTCGTCCAGCCCCTCCCCTCTTGCAATTACTTGCCATTTACGATGCGCTCGACGTCGGAAGCGATCATGAACTCCTCGTCCGTGGGGATGACGAAAATCTTGACCTTGGAATCCTTGGCGGACAGGCACCAAGCGCCGTCGCCACGCAGGGCGTTGCGGGCATGATCCATCTTGACGCCCATAAAGGCCAGACGGTCGGCCACGCCAGCGCGGACAGCCGGAGCGTGCTCGCCGATGCCGGCAGTAAAGACCAGGGTGTCCATACCGCACATAGAAGTAGCCATCTCGGCAGCCTTGGCGGCAATCTTGTAGACAAACATGTCGAAGGCGAGCTGAGCATCGGGGTCACCAGCGGCGGCGAGCTCCTCGACGTTGCGGCAGTCGTTGGTCTTGCCGCCGGTCACAGCCAAAAGGCCGGACTTCTTGTTCATCATCTCGTCGACCTCGTCGAAGGTGTAGCCGCCCTCGCGCTGCAGGTAGCACACGGTAGCCGGGTCGATGGAGCCGCAGCGGGTGCCCATCATGACACCGTCGAGCGGCGTCAAGCCCATGGTGGTGTCCATGCACTTGCCGTCCTCGATGGCGCACAGGGAAGCGCCGGAGCCGATATGGCACACGACGACCTTGCGGGCCTCGCCGTTGGTCATCTCGGCGACCTTCTTGGAGATGTAACGGTAGCTGGTGCCGTGGGCGCCGTACTTACGGATGTGCAGCTTGTCGCAGACGTCCTTGGGCAGGGCGTAAGTCTTGGCGACCTCGGGCATGTTGAAGTGGAAAGCGGTGTCGTAGACCGTGACGTTGGGCAGGTCGGGATACTGCTCGAGGCAGTACTCGATAACGTTGGCCTCAGGGTTGTTGTGCAGCGGCGCCAGCGGGGCGACCTCGCGGATCTTGGCGAGAACGTCCTCGTCGACGAGGGAGGAGTCGCCAAAGTACCAACCGCCCTGAACGATACGGTGGCCAATGCCCTCGATCTTGACGCCGTTGGCCTCGAGGTCCTTCAGAACGACCTCGATGGCGACCTTGTGGTCGGGGAACTCAATGTTCTCGGTCACCTTCTTGGAGCCGTTGGCAGCGTGGGTGAAGGTACCGCCGGTAAAGCAGACGCGCTCGCAGGAGCCCTTTGCGGACACCTTGTGGGACTTGGTATCGATGACCTGATACTTAAGGGTCGAAGATCCTGCGTTGACGACCAGAACGTTCATGTGTCTCCCTACTAACAGGCGGTGTGGCGCCGCCAGGTTACATACGCTTCAATAATAAACCCAAACGCCCTCGCGCTCGGGTTTATTGGCGTTGATATATAAGTTATCGGTGCCTAAATACTCATGTCCTTTGGCTTGTAAGACGAAATAACGCGGGGATATACACAAGGGAAGAAATCCCGAGCGCGACAAGCAATACGACTCGAATGCCCGCAGCGCTGCTCAACACAGCGTTGAGCAGATAGAAAAGAACAGCACCCACCGCCACCATCTGGCTTTGAACCGAAATCAATGAACAGCGCATCGAAGAATCAGCAGCATTTTGAAAAATTGAGTATTTAATTGGAGCAAATAACGAGTAAGCGACCGTCTGCAACACATAGAACACGGGCAGCAAACAGACCGGGGTAAAGGGAATCAAAAACAGAGCAGTCAGGGAAAGGCGCACAATGCCGCAAATACACGCAAAACGGCCCTTGTCGACACGAGCAATCACACTAGGCACAATAAACCCTATGGAGGCGGAGGCAAGGAGCTGAACCGCAATGGTCACGCCCGAAGCAACGGCGTTCATTCCGCGGTCTGCAAGCAGCAGCGAGAAAAAGTCTTCCAAAGCGACGAAAGCAAAAGCCTGAGAGCAGTCCATAACGAACGCTGAGCGAATAATACTGTTGCTCGAAATAGCCGCCCCAATCATCCTTGGGCTAATTCCACGCTCGAACGTCGTCGCAGCGTCTTCTCTTCGCTCCTTAGGGATACAGGCAACGACAGCCAGTGTGAGCACCATGGCGCAGATATCTGCCGAAAGACCGACGTAATACGCACCAACGGACGAGATGAAACCGCCCACACAAGCAGAAAGGGCATAAGACGCATAGAAGACGAATCGCTCAACCACATTAAGTCTCACAAGCTGTTCCTGGGAGACGCTGTCAATAAAAATCGCTTCGATGGATCCGCTCACGCATGCGACGGCAAAACCTTTGAGAGCAAATGCGCCGATTAAAAGCAGAGGAGACCGGATGAGAAGCAGGGCGGCATAGTATCCGAGCATTCCCGCGACGCCAACGAGGCCGCTTGCCTTTCGTCCAAACCTGTCAGCAATATAACCAGTAGGAACCTCAAGAATGAACTTGCTTACCTGGTACGCAATCATCATGCCAGAAATCGCCACCATCGAGAAACCAACAAACTCAAGGTAAACCGTCAGAAAATACAAGATGGTGCTGAAGTTCGACAGGAAAACGAACGTCATATAAAGCAAAACAATACGTTTTTTCATGCTTCGCCCTCCAAGAGTCGATAATCCAAACCGAAATCTTGAAAAAGTATGAGGGCAAAGCCGTCAACCATGCGTTACGAAGCGTCACTATTCACTTGACGACGCGATGCCAAATGGTCTCACGAAGCGAGATGGCGCAATAGGTGAAGGAAAACCGTCTGGTGTCGATCAGTCCAGGAATTTTGCCGATAGCAAAAGTAGATAGGCAAGGTTACATCACGCGAACCTTCAATGGAGCACTCACTCACTTCTGATCCATCCGATGCGAGAGAGGACCCAGACAAACTCAATATCAATCCCCCGGCCTGAAGAAACTCAGTCTGCGCCCTGCTTCCGTATTCGACATCACGGAAGCGGAAATTAACGAGCTGGGCTTCGGGACATTGGTTGATTGCATTGAGACAGGGTGACAAATTAATTGGAACGGCGAGCCTGCCGCCCAGTAGCTCACGAATGGTCATAGCTTCCACAGATTGATGACCCGCCGGGCACGAAAGAACCTTGAGCTCCTTTTCGCCCAAGTACTTCGAAGAAAGGGCGCCGTCCCGTGGTTCCTCAAATGAGATGGCTGCATCCGAAATTCCAAGCATGAGCGACTCAAAGCATGTAGCCGTTGACTGATGCCACACATCGAGGTGGATCTGAGGGTGCAAGCTTTCAAACGAGTCGTACCAGTTTTCGGAAAAAAGGAGCCCCCGCCCGTGAAG
>URJD01000128.1 GCA_900548075.1 uncultured Collinsella sp. | reverse complement strand
CAGAAGTTCAAATCTTCTAACGCCCACCAAATGTTCGCAGCTCAGAGGCTATGTCTTCTGGGCTGTTTTGTTTTATGTCGCCAAATCAGCTGGCAACTCCAACCGCCCAAGCAACCACCCTGCCCATGCACAAAACCGCGTCAATAGCCACCGAGGCCGAGGCCAACGCGTCTCGAACCCATCCGAGCCGCAACTTCTCAGCAAAACGCCGCGATGTCTGCGCCCTGCGGTATCCTTGAGCCACTTGCACCTGCAGCACCAAGGAGCCGCCATGCGCACCGAGCTCGATGTCCCCTTTTCGCACAAAGAAGAAGCCAAGGCGCTGGGCGCCAAATGGGACCGGACCAAGAAGATCTGGTATGTACCCAGCGGCGTCAACCCCGAGCCCTTTGCCGAGTGGCTGCCCGGTGTTGACCGATCCGACCCCTCGGCGCCGTATATATATCTAGTACTGGGCAAGCGTGAGTGCTGGAAGTGTCACAAAGAGACCTCGGTCGCGGCCTTCGGCATTCCCTATCGAGCCGATAACGACGAGAGCATCGTCATCGCGCACGCGCCCAACGAAGCCGGGCACATTGCCATCGACACGGCCAACGCCAACGCACTCGCCATCGTGCCCGCTCTTGGCTGCGTGCCGGGCGAGATCCGCGACTACCTTCATAAGCGCTGCGGCTACAAGCCCGTAGGCGCGCGAGCCTCCAAAGCCCCGTCGCTCGGCAACACGTGCACCAGTTGCGACGCGCTGCAAGGCAGCCGCTATCTGTTCGAGGAGCCCTCGTCCCCGTTTGCCCTCACTGCCATCAACAAGCTGCCGGCACTGGAGTTTATGCGCGTCGAAGTTGCCGGCGTCTTTGGCGTCCCGGCCGCGCGTACCGACTTTGACCAGGCGCTCTTTACCTGGGCACGCGACCATCACGCCGAATTCCACAGGCAACTCGGTGAGGGGGTTTATTTGTAGGGACGGAGATGCCTTCACAGCCAGCTCCTCCGCATCACCTATCCCTCGTCGCCGGCGTCATACACGATATCGAGGCCACAAACAGGGCATTTCTCCGGATACACCGGCATATGAACGCCTGTCTGTTTTCTCACTTCGTCGCTGAGTCTGTCACGCGCATCGATGAACCGAATGTCGAGACACGGTATTTGCGAGCCGCAGCAAGGGCAGGTGACGACAAACGACCCGCAATCAACCTCTACGCTCGGAAACATATTGTTGTCTATAAGGGCACACGGCAGTTTTCCGTACTTCCCCATCGCAATATCGCCTCGCCAGCTCATACATGCCCCTTCTCGCTATACAAATCAGGAAGAGCATGCACCGGCGGGCGGGCGCGAGATTGCATCGCCACGCGATCCGATCAAACAACACGATCGTCAAAGAATGCCAAAGCCAAATACGCTAATACGGCAGAAGCCCCGCCTTTTCACGCTTCTTTTCCGAGCGATCGAACTCAATGCGATGGGCCTCAAGAAACACCGTATTGGGTCCAAACCATCCGTTTTCGGGCTCGGACCGCTCAACAAACGCAAGGCCGAGCACCTTATAGCCCACCTCGGTTGCAAATATGACTCCGACTGGGAAACCACATTCCATGCAGTTGAGCATTTTACGGTTGTAATTCTGGTCTCGAAAACCAACGGTACCCAGCGCTTGAACCGAGTACTTAATGACCCACGTGCCATCGTCCAAATAGAGCGGAGGCACATCGGTGTAGAAGCTCTTTTTAGAGTTATGGACCGAAAGCGCAAAGATCTTATTGGGATCTTGCTTCACCCGATCCTGGCCCGGCCAGAAGATCCCTGAATCCCGCGTTACGGGAAAGAAGTCCGAGCCAATTCTCAAACGGTACTGATACTGAGGACTATCTTCCTTGGTGTGGTGCGGAAGGCTGGTCCAAACGCCGCCGCGCTGTTCCTCACCCAGAAACCACTCCCATGCCTCAACGTATTCGGAAGGCACGAGACTGCAGGCGCGGTCATAGCTTGGTCCATCCATCAACGGAACAGCAAGGTCAATGTCGTTCATCGCCAGCACCTACAACCATACGAACGCGAGTCATGCCCCTCAATAATATGGCCGAGAGTCAATTATTACGAGATCTCATTCCGCGATCGGCACATCGTTGATGCTCTCGGTTTGCCGCTGGCGCGCTTGTACCCCGCTACCCCACTTCCCTGTATACTGATGTAGCACGTGTTTCATCCGGGCTTGTTGGGCCGGATTGTTCATGGGAGGGTCTTATGACTGCTTCGAATCCGCCTAAGGGGAGCGTTTCTTCTTCGTCCATCAAGCCGGTTACGCGCAAGGCCGTGCGTTGCCAGCGCGAGGTCGCCTGGCTTGTCACGCAGGCGGCGGGCAGGCTCGTGGCGACCACTCAGGACGTCAATGCGCCTACGCCGAGCTTTGTGTTAGCGGCGGCGCTGGATTTTGTGCGCCAACTGGAGCTTGCCGCACAGGATGCCAGTGGCCACCTCGACTACCAGAACGTTATGGCGCCCGACCTGCAAACGTTCTGCCACATGGCCAAGTTGCCCGCCGCGCCCAATGCGCTTTCGGACGCAGGCTACATGTTTACGCTTTCGGGCGCGGACCTTATCCGCGACATCTATGCATACTGCAGCGAGCTCGCCGAGCGCCACGTCTTTGACGCGGCAGAAGTCAAACCGGGACATGTCATCAAGCTGGTTCTTAGGCTGTTCTTGATGGACGGGTTCGGGGCCATGCCGGCGTAAGCCGAGTCTTCAGCATCACCGTCGACTGAGCAACAACTGCTTTACCTTAGTGGGCGCCATTTGAGGGTCGATTATTGGGTCGCCTCGTCCACTAACGCATCTATCCCACGCGCTCCGACAGTCGATACTTGCGGTTGCGGCTCGTCGCCGGCGCCGTGGGCTCAAGCTCGCCTTGAGCAATGAGCGCGTTGACGCGCGACCTAACCTGGGAAATTGTAAGCCCCGTGCGCTCTGCCAGTTCACGTGTTCCCAGTTCGCCGTTGCGCTTGAGTGCCGCCACAATTAAGTCCCCGCCATGATCGATTTGCTCAACCTTCGCTCGGTAGAGGACAACCTTAAACCGGTCGAAACCCGGGCAGAACAGGGGCTCTACCAGACCATGTGCGCGCATGGCATCGACCATCATCGGAATGCCCGATCCGTTGCCCTCGGCAGGAGAACCCGCGCCGTCGGGCAACGGGACAAGCGACATGAGCTTCACGAGCGTCGCGTTGCGGCATCGGGAGCTGCCGTCAAACAGGTTCTCGCGAGTCTTTCCTCCGTATAGGCCGCCGGGGTTCGTCACCTCGATACGGTCATCAAAGACGTCAGCAGCGATCGACTGCCCACAGAACCGATCTCCGTATTCTCGGTGGATTACGGCGTTGGCGATTGCCTCGCGTAGGACCTCCTCGGGAATCTCCAGCGAGTCGACACGCGAGACGCCTTGGATCGTCGAGGTTCGCCGCAAATTCTTGGCGACTGCCGCGACGGCATCCGAGATCATTTCGCCCAACGTCCCCTCGCAGATCGTACGGTCCATGAACCTCAACGACCCCGCCGCGCCCTTCTGCGTTCCGGCATAGACCGCCACATCGATAAAGAGCTTGGGATAGAACTGCTGGGGATAGGCACCCGCAGCCAGGAGCCCGGCCTTAGTGACATTGCCCTGGGAGTCGAGGAAATTCAGGCGCTCCAGCTTCGTTTTCTTGTCCGGCGCGCCGCGCATCGCACGAGGTGTCAGTGAGAAAGCACGCTCTATCGTGCGGTCGACCAGGGCCTCGTCAAGATCGCCTGCGACCGCGCCGGGCACTGCATCGCGATCACTGGGGCTCGTCCGTTCATACGATGACAAGGACAGGACCTCGGTCGACGAGAGCGGAACATCTTTGTCATCGATGCGTTTGTAGCTGCCGCCTTGAGCGCCCCGCTCTATGACATAACAAGGCTTGCTCGACGGGTCGAGCTCCTCAATCGTGATGACCAGAACCACGGCGCCCTGGAGCTCCACGCGTTCAATGGTGTATTTGGGCGGATTGGCCAGTTTTCCGCGACCGCCGGCATCACCCATGCCCGCTACGAATTGGTTGAGCACCTTCTCGGTCTCAAAGTTTGCAACTGGGACAAAGCCCGCGCGCTCACTCACGCCGAGCACGATAATTCCGCCAGCGGTATTCGCGAATGCGCTAACCGTTTCCCACACGTCGCGGGAAAGCGTCGTGGCGCTCTCCTTGACCTCGACGTTAAGATCGTCCGAGCCCATGCGTCTTAAAGACTCGAGCAGACCGGTCAGCTCGTTTTCGTTCATCTGCATGTCCTTTCGCTCGGCCCGGCGGAGAATGCCGCAAATAGATTTCCTTCGTCTCTCAGTTATCTCTCGTAATTATCTCTCATCTTACTGCTATCTCTCATATTAGAGATAAGTGAGAGATGAAAGATAAGATGTCTGCCATCTGTTTCATTTAAACATGTTTTTGCTGGTAGAACAATTAGTATTGAGACAATACCATGATTGCTTGTCTCTTTGCCGCTCAGTTATCTCTCAAATTTATCTCTCGTCTTTCGGTTATCTCTCATATTAGCGACGAATGAGAGACGAGAGATGTGTGAGTGATGCATGGGCGTGGATTATTGGACGGTCGGAAAATCCCTCAAATAAAAAACGGGGCCGGCCTTACGCCGAACCCCGTTTTCAAACGGTCAGTTAGTTATCCAACGCGCGAGCATAGCAGTCAACATTACGCCGCCGCGAACACTCCCAAGCCCGTTCCGATGATGCAGGTCGCAAAGATGCCCAAGATGATCCAAATGGTCTTGACGCCCTTTTTGTACAGGGCGACGCAGGCAAAGGTTGCCAGCAAGGGCAGCAGACCGGGGAAGATCGAATCGAACAGATCCTGCAGGACAATCTCCGAACCACCCACGTCAAAGGTCAAAGCAGTGGACAGTGAGACCTGTGCCGCAATCATGGCGCCGATAACGGTCATTCCGAGGACACCGGCAGCATGCGTCATGCGAGACATAAGGTTGTTCTCTTCGGACTGCTGCAGGAACTTGGTTCCCAGGTCGTATCCCAGATGGGCGGCGACGATACGCGTTGCAAAATTAATCACGGAGTAGAGAAGGAAGACGGAGACGGGAAGGGCGAGCGCGACGGCAGTTGCCGTGCCCGTACCCGTAATGACGGCAAACGCGCAGCCAAGCACGCCGGAGGCATAGACCTCGGGAGGAACCGCCGCGCCGACCATGATGGCGCCCATGAACATGGACTCCAAAGCAGCGCCGACGATAACTCCCTGCTGGACATCGCCAAGGATCAAGCCAACGAACAGGCTCGTAAACAGCGGACGACCAAGCATCGTAATGCCAAATGCTTGCTCGTCCATAGACGCCATAATGCGACCAGCGCAACTAGGAGGTACTGGGCAACTATTCTGATTAACCCCAGAAATAAGCCTGCAGGCGAGACGTTCAGAACAGCTCGCCTGCAGGCAACAGCAGCAATTTGAAAGGACTAGTAGTTCATCTGGTGATAGTAGCGACGCGTGGTGAGCGGGTGGTTGCGGACGT
>URJD01000127.1 GCA_900548075.1 uncultured Collinsella sp. | reverse complement strand
CGGCATAGCCGTGCTTGATGGCGCGGAACGCCTCGCCCACCGCATGGGCCGAGGTTGCGCACGCGGTCACCACGGGCAGGGTCGGGCCCTTTGCCTTATGGCGAATCGCGATGTTGCCCGAAGCCATGTTGGGAATCATCATCGCGATCATATAGGGCGATGCGCGGCGGGGCCCGCGGTCGGCAATCGTATGGACGTTGTCGACAAGCGTCTGCATGCCGCCCACGCCCGAGCCCACGTAGACGCCCAGGCGCTCGCGATCGATGGCGCCTTCGACATCAAAGCCCGCATCGTGCATCGCCTCGTCCGAAGCCGCCATCGCAAACTGAACGCAAGGGTCCAGATGCTTGGCGTCACGCTTGCCAAAGTACTCGTTGCCGTCAAAGCCCTTGACCTCGGCCGCCACCTTGACGGCAAATGCATCGGTATCGAAGTGCGTGATCGGGCCGATGCCGCACGTGCCGGCGCACATTGCCGCCCAGGTGGCAAGCGCGGTGTTGCCGAGCGGCGACACGGCACCTATGCCGGTGATTGCAACTCTCTGTTCCATCATGGTCTCCTCATCCAAGCCGTTCTTCGGCCCTGATTTCTACATCGCCATTCCGCCGTCAACGCGTACAACCTCGCCCGTAATGTAGGAAGCCGCATCGCTCGCCAAAAAGCGCACCACGCCGGCCACTTCCTCGGGACGCGCCATACGCTTGAGGGGAATCTGTTCCTCGCACGCCGCGCGCACCTTATCCGAGAGCTTTGCCGTCATATCGGTCTCAACAAAGCCGGGGGCAACCGCGTTTACCCTCACGCCGCGAGGCGCAAGCTCGCGCGCCACCGCCTTGGTCAGGCCGATCACGCCCGCCTTGGAGGCAGCGTAGTTGGCTTGCCCGGCATTGCCCATCAGGCCCACGACCGAGCTCATGTTGACGACGCAGCCGCCGCGCTGGCGCATAAAGGTCTTGGTGAGCGCGCGCGTCATATTGAATGTTCCCTTGAGATTGACATCGAGCACGCGATCGAAGGCGTCATCGCCCATGCGCATGAGCAGGCCATCGCGGGTGATGCCAGCGTTGTTGACGAGCGCCCAAATGGAGCCAAAGTCGTTGAGGACCGCTTCCACGCACGCGTTGACGGCAGCGGGGTCGGCCACGTCGCATTGATATGCGCGTGCCGCGGCGCCAGCCGCCTCGCAGGCTTCGCACGTCTCGCGCGCCGCATCGACGCCACCGGCGTAGACGACGGCGATATCAAAGCCGTCCTCCGCCAGACCGACAGCGCAGGCGCGGCCGATACCGCGCGAGCCGCCCGTGACCAGCGCCACGCGACGTGAGTCGTTGCGCTCGAGCGCGCCATTGTTCAAGTTGCCCATGTCATTCCTTTCGGGTTACAGCCCTGTGGACTGTGCGAGCTCGTCGGCAATAGCTGCGACCTGCTCGGCCGTTTCGCACGAATACACGCGAACGTCGCTCAGCGTACGCTTGACCAGGCCCGACAGCGTTTTGCCAGGGCCGACCTCAATAAACGTGTCGATGCCCTGATCCTGCAGAGTATGCAGCGTGTCGACCCAGCGAACGGCATGGCTCACCTGGTTGGCCAAGACATCCGATGCCGCTCGCGGGTCCGCCGGATAGGGCGCCGCCGTCATGTTTGCCATGACCGGAATCAGCAGCGGAGACGGCGCGTGGCCGGCTTGGATATACGTCGCCAGCCCCTCAGTCGCCTCTGCCATATAGGGGCTATGGAATGCACCCGACACCGCGACCTTCATGGCGCGGCCGCCAGCCTCTTTTACTAGGACGTCGAGGGTCTGCAGCGCATCGGGCGCTCCGGCCACAACCGTCTGCTGGGGACTGTTGTAGTTGACCGGCCAGCAGTCCTCGCCGGCCTGCGCAGCCAGGTTCTCGACTTGCGCAGCATCAAGTTTGATGACGGCGCGCATGCCGCCGGGGTGACGCTCGGCCGCCGTGGCCATCAATGCCGCGCGCTCACACACGAGTTCAAAACCCGCTCGCGTATCGAATGCCCCCGCAAAGGTGAGTGCAGCGACCTCGCCCAGCGAGAATCCCGCACAGGCGGCAGGCACCACGCCGCGCTCGCGCAGGGCGACGGCGACAGCCAAGTCGTGCACGAACACGCAAGGCTGCGTGCTCTCTGTCTGCGAGAGCTCCTCCTTGGAGGCGCTCCGGCACTGCTCGCTCGTCCCCGGGCGCACCTCATCGGCAATGGCGAACACCTCGGCGGCCGCCGGCGATGTCTCGATCAGGTCGACGCCCATCGCGGGGTGCTGGGCACCCTGGCCGGCAAACAGAAACGCTACGCCACCCATGCGCACGCACCCTTCAGGACGTGCTCGGCGCCATCGACCAGGTCGTCAACGATTTCGCGTGCGCTCTGGCGCTCGTTGACCATGCCGGCAATCTGTCCACACAAAAACGAACCCTCTTCGTAGTTGCCGTCCTTGGCGGCCTTACGCAGCGCACCGGTTCCCATAGCACCGAGCTCCTCGGCACTCGCGCCGGAACCCTCGCTCTTGGCATAGGCGTTGGTAAAGGGGCTCTTGAGGGCGCGCACCGGATGTCCCGTCGAGCGACCGGTCGCACGCGTCGAAGTGTCGTTGGCCTTCAGGACCATCTCCTTGTACTGCTCCGAGACGGTACACTCATCGGCAACGAGAAAACGCGTGCCCACTTGGACACCAGCGGCGCCAAGCATAAAGGCGGCCGCCACCCCGCGGCCATCCGCAATACCGCCGGCGGCCACGACGGGAATATCGACCGCATCGACGACCTGCGGCACCAGTGCCATCGTCGAGGTCTCGCCAATATGGCCGCCCGATTCGGTACCCTCGGCAACAACCGCCGTGGCTCCACGACGTGCCACGAGGCGCGCCAGCGCCACCGAGGCAACGACCGGGATGACCTTGATGCCCGCCTCGTTCCACGCCTTCATGTACTTGGCGGGATTGCCGGCGCCCGTCACGACGACCGGCACTCGCTCGTCAATCACGACCTGCGCGACCTCGTCGGCAAACGGGCTCATGAGCATGACGTTGACGCCAAAGGGCTTATCCGTCCTGGCGCGCAGCTTATGAATCTGGTCGCGAAGCCAGTTGGCGTCGGCGTTCATGGCCGCGATAATCCCCAAGCCGCCCGCCTCGGACACTGCGGACGCCAACGAGGCGTCGGCAATCCAGGCCATACCGCCCTGGAACACGGGCTTTTCGATGCCGAGCAGATCGCAGAGAGGAGTCTTGAGCATCTCTACTTCTCCAATGCCGCCTCGACCGTATCGGCGAACTCGCCGACCGTCTTGGGGTTCTCCTCGGTATCGAGCTGGATGCCAAACTCGTCCTCGACGGCGACGAGGATCTCGACGGTGCCCAGGCTGTCGAGACCAATCTCCTCGAGCGTGGACTCGGGCTTCATCTCGACATCGTCAAGACCGGCGGTCTCGCGGATAACGTCGCAAACGCGCTCGAAGGTCTTCTGATCTGCCATGGTGTTTCTCCTTTGTTTGTGCCCTGGGGGCGTTTTTATTTCCTATGTGCAACTACTTCCAGCGAAGCAGGTAGCCACCTATATCCAAGCCGGCGCCAAATCCGACTAAGGCGATCGTGTCGCCCGGATAAAGCGCGCCGGAGTTTGCCAACCGGTCGAGGGCAAGCGGAATGCAAGCGCTCGAGATATTGCCGGTCTCGCGCAGCGTACGGACCACGCGGTCGTCCGACACACCCAAGCGCTTGACCGCCTGGCTCAAGATTCGTTCGTTGGCCTGATGGAATACAAAATGGTCGATATCCTCAACCGCGATACTCGTGTCACTCGCGAGCTTGTTGACCGTGTCGCAGATTGCATTGACGCCAAACTTGAACACGCGACGACCGTTCATGGAAAGCACACTCTCACGGTCCGCGGAATCCTTGAACGGTGAGGTCCCAGCCAGTCCCGGAACACGCAGCGTCTCGACATCGGGTGCTGTCGAAAGCTCGACGGCAAGGGGGTTCTCTCCCCCGGCCTCTATGACCGCAGCGCCCGCGCCATCACCAAAGAGCACGCACGTCGCGCGGTCGGTCCAGTCGAGCGCACGCGTCATCTGCTCGGCGGCGACGACAAGGACGCGCTTGGCGCGACCGCGGGCGATATAGCCCTCGGCGACATCGAGCGCAAATACGAAGCCAGCACAGGCCGCCGAAACGTCGAAGGCAGGACATGTGGCGCCCAGGCGTTCGGCAACGGCGCACGCTTCGGCGGGAACGAGATGGTCGCCCGTCGTCGTCGAGCAGACGATAAGATCCAGCTGGCTCGCATCGATTCCGGACGTCTGGAGCGCTCGCTCGCTCGCTACAACGGCAAGGTCATCGAGTGACTCGTTGGTGCAGACATGGCGGCTCTTAATACCCGTGCGGGTAAAGATCCACTCATCCGAGGTGTCGAGGAACTCGGACAGCTCGTCATTGGAAACACTGCGCTCGGGAAGCGCCGAGCCCGTTCCCTGTATCGTGAAACCCATCACTAACCTCCTTTGAGTTGTTGACGTGTTTACATCGACCAAGAGAGGATAACGCAATTCAGTCTTTGTTGACGTGTTAACATTAAATTGTCCAAATGCGACAAAGGCTTCACATTGTGTCTATCTCTCGACACCATTGCGTCATTCACTTATTTAATAAGGAGGTAGCAGCCGCTATGGATGCCCAATTAACGATTGTCGACGTAACCGGATCGACCAACGATGACCTGCTCGAGGCAGGAAAACAGGGTGCGCCGCACGGCACAGGACTTGCCGCCCGCGCGCAAACGGCAGGACGCGGCCGGCGCGGCCACAAGTGGGATTCAACCGCCGGCAACCTATTGCTTTCGATTGTCCTGCGTCCATGCGTTGATCCTGCAAAGTACTCAGGTCTTGCTGCCGTCAGCGGCCTAGCGGTGCTCGAAGCGCTCAAAAGGCGGGGCCTCACAACCGAGATCGGTCTCAAATGGCCCAACGATCTCGTCGCGCGAGGACGCAAGCTCGGCGGCATTCTAGTCGAGGCAGCACGCGACAACGAGGGAAAGCCTTTCGCCGTCTGCGGCATTGGCGTCAACCTGAACTACACGCCCCAAGATGTACCCGATGGGGGTTTAGCAGCGATCGGCCTCTCGGATCTCAACGAGAGCGTTCCCTCGGTCGATACGCTTCTCGACGAGGTCTATCAAACGGTCATGGACTCTGTAGACGCCTGGGCCGAACAGCTCAATGCTCTGGCAGATAACGCCGGCCCACTCGCACCTGTACGCGAGGACTATATCGCGCAGCTTAATTGGATTGAGGAGCACGTTATCGCCCGCTCCCCCGCTGGAGACGAGCTGGCGCAAGGCATCTTTAAAACAGTCGATACCTTTGGTCGCGCGTGTATCGAAACCGAAGGCGGTTTGCGGTCCTTCCATTTTGAAGAGGCATCTCTGCGTCCCGTGAGCGAATAGGGCGCCACAACCATCCGCTCGGCAGCCTTGCCCGGCGGTTCAAATCCATCGTTCAAAACAAAAAAGCCCCGCTACCGTAACGGCAGCGGGGCTCTGTACGCTATGCGCGGTATCGCTTAGAGCTTGATGTCGATGTCGACGCCAGCGGGAAGGTCGAGACGCATGAGCGAATCAACGGTGCCCGAGGTGGGGTCGAGGATGTCGA
>URJD01000126.1 GCA_900548075.1 uncultured Collinsella sp. | reverse complement strand
TTGAGTTTGTCCATGCCGCGGCGTTGAGCGACGATGCGGATGCAGATCAGGTTGCACTCGAGGCGCAGGGCGCCTGTGCGGCCGACATGGTGCTCGTCGGTTTTTGGTGCGACAAGGGCGCATGCACGCCTTCGGTCGCGGCGTTGCTCTCCGCCTTGCACGGCAAGCGCGTCTTTCTGTTTGGTACCTGCGGTTTTGGTGCCAGTCAGAGATATTACCAGCAGATTATCGATCGTGTGACCTCCAATTTGGCCGATGATGCCGAGCTGGTGGGCTGGGCAATGTGCCAGGGCAAGATGGGCCCCGCGGTCAAACAGCGCTACGAGGCCATGCTCGAGCAAGATCCCGACAACGCCCGCGCTAAGTTGCTGCTCGACAACTGGGTTGCCGCAAAGGATCATCCCACCAAGGATGATCTGGACCATATGGCGGTGGCGGCCAAGAAGGCCGTGCTGGGCGAGTAGCTTCGCCGTTCGCGGTCCTTCGTGCAAAACAATACAAATGTGAAAGCCTCGAAATTCTCGAGGCTTTTTTCTTGACACTCGTGGGCGCAACCGTGGCAAGCGTTTGGGGTGACATTTTCCCATCACCCCGATGACGAGGTCGTCCTGGACAACACGCTCGCATGCGTTCGCGGGATGTAGTCAGAGTGGGACGGGCTTTCCGTATGGGCGGGCTCTCGGAAAATGTGTCCCGGAATTTGCAATCGGAGTGGGATGCAGTTTCCCAACGGAGCCACAAGCGGAAACTGCATCCCACTCCGAACGTGAATTCTGGGACATGCTTTCCGGATGCAAAAAAGGCCACATGACGTGGCCTTCATCTTATATGTGTTGCGGATGCTCTCATGAAAAGCCGCGCCTCAACACCGAGGCGTCTGCCCGAGCGGCGCGGAACGTAAGGTTCATCGCGAGTTCCGCACGAGCCGGAGAGCACTTAATGTGCTCTCCGTGCGAGCAGGACTGTCCGAGCAGGGAACCTTACGTTCCGCGCCGCCCGGGCAGACGAACCAGTTAAGACGTGTCGCTACTTGATCTTGGTCGTACCCGGTGCCAGGTTGGGGTCGGTCTCGTTGGCCTCGGTCTGGAAGTGCTCGGTGTACACGTTCTTGCCGTCGCGGAACATCTCGTAGTACTGCATCTTGGCGTAATCCTCGCGTGCCTTGGTGGCGGCAGCGGCGGCGGCGTCGTCGCCGCTGGCGTTGGAGGAAAGCGCCCAGCGCAGGCTGGCGTCCTCGTAGCCCACGGAGTTGATGGCGGGCAGCGACTCGCGCAGCGTCATATGCGCCTTTTGATAGTCGGAAAGCGGGGCGCCGATCAATTGCATCAGCTGGGCAGACAGGTAGTTGGTGGACAGGTCGTCGACTTTACTCGTCTGGTCGCAGCCGGCAACATCGTAGTTGGCCCAGATGATGTAGTCGGTCTGCCACAGACGTTCCTGGTGTGTGGCATCGTCCTCGCCGGTAAACCACTTGTCATTGAACTTGGACGGGAAGAACGGCTGGTGATCGCCCCAGAACACCACGACCACCTTGCGATCGAGCTTGCTCAGGGCGTTGAGGAAGTAGCGCAGCGCCTGGTCGGACTGCTCGATGCACGAGACATACTCATCGACATCGGAGAGCGTACCGTCCTCGACGGTCTTAGCGTCCAGATTGGTCGTGTCGATATTCAGGTGCATCTGCTTGTCGGCCGGCACCAGACCCGTGTCGTAGCCCGAGTGGTTCTGCATGGTCACATCGAAGATGAACTGCGGATCGGCGTTCTGGTCGAGCAGCTCCAGGATCTTGTCGTAGGTCGCCTGGTCGGTCACCATGCCGCGCAGGGTATCGGCGCCCTGGAAATCGTTGATGGACAGGAACTTGTCAAAGCCAAAGTCCTTATAGACGTTCTCGCGGTTCCAGTTGGTGGCGTGGTTGGGGTGCATGGCCGTGGTGGAATATCCGAGCGACTTGAACTGCTCGGCAAGATTCTCGGTCGTCTCCATGTTGTAGATGGTATAGGGATAGACGCCCGACCCCAGGTTGGCCATGGAGTTACCGGTCATAAACTCAAACTCGGTATTGGCGGTGCCGCCGCCGTAGGCGCTCACGTAGAGCTTGCCGCGGCTGAGGCAGTTGGACAGGCTCTTAAAGTACTGCGGACCCTCGTAGCCGGCGTGCATGTTCTGGTAGATGGATAGGTCCGAAAAGGTCTCGTTCATGATGGCGATGACCGTGGGCTTCTCGCTGTCGAACTGCTCCTTTGCGGCGGTGCGCTCGTCGCTCTTGGCGTCATCGGACTTGTCGTAGGCCTTGGCGTACTTTTTGAGCGTGGCCTTGGCGTCGTCGACGGAATAGTCGGCGGGTTTGGGCGGCTTGATAGACTGCGCTGCGCTAATGAAAGCGGGCAGGTAGCCCTCGCGCCAGTAGCTCTCGAGCGGACGCCAGGTGTAGACGGTGATGCCGAGGGTGTTGTAGTAGTCGACGAGCGTGACATGTGCGGTCACGCCGCCCAGGCACAGCACAGCCACGAGCAGGTTGGTGAGCAGCATACGCTTGGCGTTGGCGGCACCCTTCTGACGGTGCGGTGCTGCCAGGCCGGCGTACTCGCACAGCAGCATGGCGATGGCGGTAAAGCCCGTGGACAACACGCAGAACAGCGAGATCGAGAAGGTGTAGCCGTTGCCGGCGACCGCGGCGGCGGTGGAGATGGCCGAAAGGTCGCCCGGCTGGATGGGCATGGATTTAAACGTGATGACGAAGAACTCGGCAATGCCCAGGACAAAGAGGGCAAAGGCTAGGACCGCGGGAGCTGCGCCGTGGCGCTGGAAAAGGAAGAACAAGCCGGTCATGAGCGTGGTGATGATGGCCCACTCGAGCAGGATGCACAGGGGGTAGACCCAGGTAAAGTCGTGGTTGGACGAGACCTCCATGCCCAGCAGCGCAAAGACGCCGGCGAGCAGCAGGCACAAGACGGCGGCGACGAGTGGGCGGCCCACAAAGGCACCGCGCAGGCGGGCGAG
The DNA here is from genome assembly GCA_900548075.1 of uncultured Collinsella sp. Taxonomy (GTDB): domain Bacteria; phylum Actinomycetota; class Coriobacteriia; order Coriobacteriales; family Coriobacteriaceae; genus Collinsella. Next base: position 2,658 of record URJD01000126.1, on the reverse strand, counting down.
CTTGCCGGTGGGGGCGGGGGCATCGGTAGCAGCGAACGCGAAAACGCGCGGGGCGATGCGGTTGCGGGCGATGCTGGCCCAGGCGCAGCCAGTGAGAATGGCATTGGTCAGGATGAGCGTCACAAAGGCGAGCGGCTCGTTTTGGGCGACGAGACCCACGGCGCCCCAAATAGTCAAAAAGACCTGGAACAGACCGAAGGCGACGCTCCAGGCGATAGCGCCCTTGGCAACGGTGCCCGACTGTGCCTTGACGGTCTTGATCTCACGTAAAACAAAGTGGACGGTCGCCGCAAGACCGACGAGCGAGATAGCGGCTGCAAACATGCTCAGACTCCTCACAAACTTAAAACCTTCGAAAGCGGGGGGGGTACCCGATTGTTACCAAGCTATGCGCCGCATTTGGTGGCTGCACACAACCAGCCATATTAACGCGCGCATGTGGCAGTGTTGCGCAATGTAGTGGCGACCTGCGCGATAATGGACGGGAATTACACGGAAACGTAAAGGCTCCTTAAAGAAATGGCGAGGGTAGGGCGATGGGCGAGCAGGGTTGCAAGGCGGACATGGGCGGCGACGGAGCTGCGGTCGTGGATACGTGCGGCTATCCGGTCGAGACTACGGGCAATGCGGTGCTGGACATTTTGGAGCACCGTTCGTCCACGCGCGCTTTTGCGCGCGATGACAACGACCGTCCCGTAGCGGTGACCGACGAGCAGCGGGCGGCGATCTTACATGCGGCGAGTCGCGCACCGTCGGCGGGCGCCATGATGATGTATTCCATCGTGAGCATTCGCGAGCAGGCCAGGCTGGACCGTCTGGCCGACCTTTGCGACCATCAGCCCATGATCGCCAAGGCGCCCTGGGCACTTATATTTGTAGTCGACTATGCCAAGTGGATCGATCTGTTTGAGCATGTGGGCTGCTTTGAGCCCGAGTTTGCAGAGCGCACGGGCAAGTCGCCCCGTCGTGCGCCGGGTCTGGGCGACTTTGCCATCGCGGCGCAGGATGCCGTGATCGCCGCCCAAAACGCCGTGGTTGCCGCCGAGGCCCTGGGGCTGGGGAGCTGCTATATCGGCGATGTCATCGAGAACGCCGAGGAAGTTGCCGCGCTGCTGGATTTGCCGCCCTATACCATGCCACTGTCGATGCTCATCATCGGCACGCCCCGAAAGGAGCGTCCGGCGATCGCGCATCCCGTGGTGAACCTGGTGCACGAGGAGCGCTACCGCCGTGCGGATACCGCGACTATGGATGCGCAGGTGGCCGAGATGGATGCGATGTTTCGCCCGCACGCCCGCGAGGTGGGCGAGCGCGTGGTGGATATCTACACCCGCAAACATACCAGTCCCTTTATGGCCGAGATGAGCCGCTCCATGGAATGGTGGTTCAAAAACTGGCTTGGAAAATGACGGGTGTGACAAAGGGACAGTCCCTTTGCCACACCCCATATCACCGCGGTGACCTAAAGGCCGTATAAATGTTTGTCTAGCTGGGAAAACGGTGCCATTCAAACATGGGCCGATTACCTATAATCCCCTCGAACGTTAAAGTTGGGAGGAAACCGGCTTATGGAACAAAAGGCCAAGGAGGCAGCTTCGCACGCTGCGATTCCTGTGAGCATCTCGGCGATGCTCGTCACGCTGGGCGTGGTGTATGGCGATATCGGCACCAGCCCCATGTATGTAACCAAGGCGCTCGTCGCCGGCAACGGCGGCATCGGAAGCGTCACGGAGGAGTTCGTGCTCGGCGCGCTCTCCCTTGTCGTGTGGACGGTCACGCTGCTGACGACCGTCAAGTACGTGCTGATCTCGCTTCGCGCCGACAACCACGGCGAAGGCGGTATCTTTGCCCTGTACAGCCTGGTCAAGCGTTGTGGCAAGTGGCTCATCATCCCCGCTATGCTGGGCGGCGCCGCGCTGCTCGCCGATGGCATCCTCACACCTGCCGTTACCGTGACTACGGCTATCGAGGGCCTACGCACCATCCCGGCGGTTCATGCCGTGCTCGGTGACGACCAGGGCCGCGTTGTCGCCATCACGCTCGCCATCATCATCGTACTCTTCTTGGTGCAGCGCATCGGCACGGCCAAGATCGGCCGCGCCTTTGGTCCCATCATGACGCTGTGGTTTTTGTTCCTGGGCGGTACGGGCCTGTTCTTTGTCCTTCAGCATCCCACGGTGCTGCTGTGCCTCAATCCGCTGCGTGGCATCGGCTTTCTGCTGAGCCCCAACAACCATGCGGGCATCATGATCTTGGGCAGCTGCTTCCTCGCCACCACCGGTGCCGAGGCACTCTACTCCGACATGGGCCATGTGGGGCGCGGCAATATCTACGCTACCTGGCCGTTCGTTAAGTGCTGCCTGCTGCTGTCCTACATGGGCCAGGGCGCGTGGCTCATCAACAACGCCGGCAACGCGGAGCTCATGGGTATCGCCGACCTCAACCCCTTCTACCAGATGCTCGCCCCGGGCCTGCGTCCCTTTGCCGTCGGCCTTTCCACCATCGCGGCCATCATTGCCTCGCAGGCGCTCATCACCGGCGCCTTCTCGCTGGTATCCGAGGCCAGCCGCCTGGACCTCATGCCTCACATGCAGGTCTTCTATCCTGCCGAGACCAAGGGCCAGCTCTACATCCCCATGGTCAACAACGTCATGCTCG
>URJD01000125.1 GCA_900548075.1 uncultured Collinsella sp. | reverse complement strand
CCAGTATCTCGGGTAATGCCGATGTGCTGCTCGACCAGGGCTCGACCGGCACCGCGGTGCTCGATGCCCAGACGCGCCGCGGCATGCTGCTGTCCATTCGCTCTGATGCGCAATGGCTCAACGCCACCGTCGAGAACCTGCTCGCCATCACCAAACTCGAAGGTGGCGGCATGCATCTTTCGACTACGCTCGAGCTCATGGACGATATCGTCGAGGAGGCGCTGCGCCATGTGAACCCGGCCGTGCGCGAGCACGACCTTAAAGTGGTGGCGTGCGATGAGCCGGCGCTGGTCAATGTCGATGCGCGTCTGATGGTGCAGCTGGTGGTGAACCTGGTGAATAACGCCATCACCTATACGCCCGCAGGCTCGCATACTGTTATTTCGATTGATGTCGACGGCGGGCGCGTGACGTGCTCGGTTGCCGATGATGGCCCGGGCATTGCGCCCGAGGATCGCGAGCGCATCTTTGAGTCGTTCTACACCGCCAACCACGGTCTTGCCGACAGCCACCGCAGCGTGGGCCTGGGTCTCTCGCTCTGCCGCTCCATTGCGCTGGCACATGGCGGTAGCATAGAGGTTGCCGCGGCGGATCCGCACGGTTCGGTCTTTACGATTGAGCTTCCCGCCGCCGACGTTTCGTTTGATAAGGAGTAGCGCTGTGCCGAACTCTGCCGTAAAACCGCTCATCCTGGTCGTTGAGGACGACCCCGCCGTCCGCAATCTTATCGTTGCCGCGCTCGAGGCGCACGGCTTGCGCCATATGGCTGTGGAGACCGCCCATGCCGCCATCGCCGCCGCCTCATCGCAGGCACCGAGCATTGTGCTGCTCGATCTGGGCCTGCCCGATATGGACGGCGTCAAGGTGGTGGAATCGGTGCGCGCATGGTCGGGCATGCCGATCATCGTGGTCTCGGCGCGCAGCGAGGACGCGGACAAGATTCGCGCGCTCGATGCCGGCGCCGACGACTATCTGACCAAGCCGTTTTCGGTCGAGGAGCTGCTCGCGCGTATTCGCACGACGCTCAGGCGCCTCTCGTATGCGCAGATTGGCATGGGTGCGTCCGAGGGCTCGTTCGATACCGGTGAGCTGCATATCGATTTTGATGCCGGCATCGCCACGATGGATGGCGAGGAGTTGCACCTGACGCCGATCGAGTACAAGTTGCTGTGCCTGTTGGCCCATAACGCCGACAAGGTGCTGACGCACCAGTTTATCCTGCACGAGATTTGGGGCACGGCGACTAAGAGCGATCTGGCGAGCCTGCGTGTCTTTATGGGCACGCTGCGTAAGAAGATCGAGTCCGACCCCGCGCATCCGCGCTATATCCAGACGCACGTGGGTATCGGCTACCGACTGGTCACCCAGGGATAGGCCGGCATCCGCCATCCCACTATGAGTTGCGGTGAAATAGTTCCTGTTTGGGCCTTTACCAGGCTTTTTAGGAACTATTCCACCGCAACTTTGTTATTTGCCCTTGGGTTTGCTGGCGTAGAACTTCTTCTTTTTGGGCTTACCGGCGGGGGAGGGGCTGCCGGTGACGTGCGGCTTGCCGTCGCCGGCGTGCACATGGCCAGGCACTGCCGCGCGGGGCTTGCGAGCCGCGGGGTCGCGCAGTTCCTCGACTCGCTCGGCAATTTCCTCGGCGCTAAAGCCGACTTCGGCCATAGCGTCCTCGATGGGCAGGCGGCGCACGATATAGCAGTGGTGCACTTTCTGGTTGCGCGCGAAATCCTCGGGGATGGTCTGCGCCGTTATGTCCTGTAGCACCACGCCTGCGCGTGCGAGCTTGCGCGTCTCGGGGCGGAAGCCGCGCAGGTTGCAGCTAAAGATGGCGTGCCCGCCCTGTGCGAGCAGGCGCGATACGCCGGCCAAAAGCTCAACATGATCGCGCTGGACATCCCAGGTGCGGCGGCCCATCTTGGACGAGTTCGAAAACGTGGGCGGGTCGACAAAGATCACGTCCCAGCGGTTGCGCGTCTGGCGCTGGTCGCGAATCCAGGCGAGCACGTCGTCGCGCACAAAGTGATGCTGCGGACCCACAAAGCCGTTCTGGCGCATGTTGCGCTCGGCCCAGTCCAGGTAGGTGTTGGAAAGGTCGACCGTCACGGTCTCCTCGACGCCGCCGTCTGCCGCATAGCAGGTGGCGGTGCCGGTGTAGGCGAACAGGTTGAGGAAGCGGCGCGCCTGCTTGGCGTGCTCGCGCACCAGGTTGCGGGTGACGCGGTGGTCCAGGAAGATGCCCACATCCAGGTAGTCGTCAAAGTTGACGGCAAAGGTAAGGCCGCCCTCTTCGATGAGCGGGAGGCGACGGCGCGCGATGTTGGCGCGCTCGCCCGAGCCGCCCTTGCCGGCGCCCTGCTTGCCGTACTGCGAGCCGCCGCGCGAACGCATGCGGGCCTTGGCGTGCACGTGCTCGGCCGGAACATCCAGAATGCGCGGCGCGATGGCCAAGATGTCGAGCATGCGGGCCTGGGCTAGCGCGGGATCGATGGTCTTAGGCGCGGCGTACTCGGCGATGACGAGCCAGCGGCCCGGCGTCTGCGGGCAGCCCTCGTACAGGTCAATGGCGGCGGAGTAGTCGGGCAGGTCGGCATCGTAGACGCGGTAGCAGCTCACGCCCTCGCGCTTGGCCCACTTGCGGCGCAGACGGGCATTCTTGCGCAGGCGGTTGGCGAACTGCTCCGACTCGGGGATGAGCACGGGCAGCGGCTTGCCGTCGCCCAGGTCGAGTGTGGCGGCAGGCTCGGGCATAGGGGTGCCGGCGGCGTTGTCGTTGACTTCGTCGGCATCCGTGACCTCGGCCTCGGCATCCGCACTGGTCGAAGCCTCAAACGCTGCGGCGGCGTGGTCGAGCGAAGGCCAGACTTCGACGGTCGCCTCTTCGTTGTTGGGCATGACGGCGATCGAGCGCTCGGGCTCGGCGTGGAGCGCGCGGGCCAGCAATCCATCGCGGGTGAGCGCGGCGACCGGCGCCGCGGAAAGCTCGGGCGCGCGGCGCAGCTCACCGACCAGCGTCATGGCGTCGTGCATGAGCGAAAGCGGGGTTTCGGTGGTGTCTGCGACCACGGCGGCGCCGGCGACGGCGCCCGCATGGTCCAGCACGGTGGCGGGCTTGGCGGCGCAAAAGTCGACAAAACGCTTGTAGCCGGCACACTTGACCATGCGCTCGGCAGTCTTGCGGGCGGCGGGGTCGATATCTACGGCTACGATGCGCGCCTGGCGCTCGCGTGCTGCCGCCTCGCGCTCGCGCGCCTCGGCAAGCAGCTGCTCCCACAGAGCGGCGTCGTGCAGCTGCCAGCCCTCAAAGCCCCAGCGCTCGCGTGCGGCGCCCGGGGCGCGGTCGGTCAGAATGTTCGCGGCCTCCAGCAGCAGGCCGCCGCCGGCGCACGAGGCATCGATCAGCGTGGGGAGGGCTTCGTTCTCGTAATCGTCGGCCGTCAGCTCGCGCTCGCATAGTGCGGTCCAGCCGACCTGCGCCAGCACCAGGGCGGCGTAGTCGGGGCGCAGCACGTGCGTGCCCTCGCCGGCGCGGGTCGCTGCGGGCGGCAGGCGTTTGAACAGCGGGTCGCCCGAAAGGTCCAGGCTAATGCTCGCGCGACGCTGACGCAGCGAAAGCAGTAGGTGAACATCGGGGTCGGCGGCATCGACGTCGGCACGACGTCCCGTGGTCTCGGCCAGGCGGTCGCACAGCGCGTCTTTGGCGCGCAGGGCCGAGAAGCGCGTGTTGCGCAGCTGCTCGGTCACGCCGCGGGCGGTGATGGCGATGGTGGCGCCGGGGCGGACGATGCTCTCCCAGGCGATGTCGTAAACGCTATCGTACAGTTCATCGGCATCCTGCGCCTCAAAGCGCCCGAGTACCACGAACACACGGCTCGCCAGGCGTGACCACAGACAGGCGCGGTAGCCTTCTTCGAGCTCGCCCTCAAACGTGGCGCGGCCCTTCAGCCGGCGAACATGCGAAAGCCCGAGGCGTTTAAGCTCATCGGCGAGTGCGGACTCAAAGCCCTCGGGGCAGCTTGCGTAAAATTCCATGGGTGACCTCTCTGGTTGCGTCGCTCCATTATATGATGGATGCCTCGTCTGCCCTTATCCTCGAAAGGAACTCATATGATTGATGCGTGCCCCGATTCCGCCGTGCTCTTTTTTGACGTGGACGGCACGCTGACGTCGTTCGATCCCGACGATATGACCGATAAGGACTTCAATGCAGTCCATCCGTCGAAGGCTGTTGTCGATGCATTTGGTCGCCTGCGCAATGCGGGTCACCAGGCATTTATCTGCACGGGTCGTCCCTTGTGGCTGATTGCCGATGGCCTGCGCGCGCTGAACCCGGCGGGTGTCGTTGCCATGGCGGGAGCGACGCTCGAGGTCGAGGGCCGCGTGGTGCATGAGGACTGCTTTGACGAGGACGTTATTGAGGAGCTTGCGCGCCGTATGGCCGCGGCAGGGATTGAGGCCTTTTTCGAGAGCAACGTGGCTACTTTTGCCCTGGAACCCGCGGGTGTTGAGCAGTCGTCTCTGATCGGCACTTCTGTGGTGCACAGCACCGAGGAAATGCGCGTCGACGGCAGTCTGCGCGTGGGCAAGGTGTGCATCGTCGCGAGCGACCTGGCTCGCGTAGCCAACGATGATGGCTTTATCGATCGCGAGTTTGAGTTGTGCAACACCGGTGGTCAGAATCGCGAGCTGAGCCCCAAGGGCATTGACAAGGGCGTGGGCGTGGCGCGAGCGCTGGAATACCTGGGTCGCACCGGCAACGCGCGCACCTTTGGCTTTGGTGATTCCGGCAACGACCTGGGCATGCTCGCTGCGGTCGAGACGGCTGTCGCCATGGGCAACGCCATGCCTGAGGTCAAGGCGGTCGCCGACTACGTGACCGATGACGTCTCACACGACGGTACCGTCACGGCTATGCGCCACTTTGGCTTGATTTAATACATGGCCGGGTCGCCTGCATTGGGGGCGACCCGGCCATGTGAGCTATTTTGCAATATAGAGTTTGGGATGACTGTGGCTGCTCTCGATTGCCGCTGTCATGATACCTTCGCTGTCCCCATCGATGATGATGCCGTCGAGGTCATCGATCTGTGCGGACTGATAAAAGCTCGTCTTATTGAACTTACCCTGGTCGACCATCATGTAGCTCAGGTTCGAGTTGGTTAGATACATGCGCTTGATCATGGCAGAGAAGTCGTGCTCAACGGTAAAGCCGTGGTCGGGATGGAATCCGTCGGCGCTGACAAATGCCTTGTCGGCATGAAGCTTGCTCATGCAGTCGAACGTCAGCGCGCCCGCGAGATAAAGGTGGCCCTTTCGCACGGAACCACCTAACAGCACTACCGAAGCGTTGGGCAGATTGAAGCTGGCATAGTTTGCGATGGCAAGATCGCCGGTGATGATGGTGATGTCGCGCTTGTCTATGAGGGCTTTAGTGAAGTAAAAGCCCGTGGTGCCGATGTCGATCACCAAAACGTCACCATCGTCAACAAGAGTTGCTGCGGTCGCGGCGATAGCCTCCTTGGCTTCGACTTGGACATTGATGCGCTCTTCGGGATACGAGATTGCAGTGGAACGTGAAAGCGATACTGCTCCGCCGCGTACACGACGCAATTTGCCTTCCGATTCCAGTGAGACGAGGTCGTGTCGTGCGGTGACTTCCGAAACCGAAAAGCGACGGACGATGTCGGATAC
>URJD01000124.1 GCA_900548075.1 uncultured Collinsella sp. | reverse complement strand
CCTCATATTCGATGCCGTCGGCCTTCATCTCGGCCATAGCGCGATCGCGTGCGGCGCGCTCCTGTGCGCGTAGCACCTGCTTGGGATCCTCGAGCGTTGCCTCGACCATTGAGATTAGATCCATGGTATAGGTCTCGCTCTCGGGATCGAGCAACTCCAGCGCGGCAAGCAAGAACGGCGAGAGCGGCTGATCGAGCGCGAAGTCCTCGGGCAGATCGACCGTCAGCGCATAGTCGATGTCTGGTGCGGCGTCAGTCGGGGCGTCGGGTGCGGGCGGCACCTCGGTGCGCACGACGACGCCGGAATCGATGAGCGTGGCGAAGATCTCGTCGGCGCGAACCTCGAGCTTAGCCTTTTCCTCGGGAGTCTGCAGGCTCGTCTCGATAAGGTCGTGCACGCGGGCTCGGGCATCGCCGCCCTGCTCGACCACGCTAATCACCATGGAGTGCGTGATGCGCAGGCGCGGCTTGAGCGTCTCGGGCTGTGTCTCGATCAGGCGCTCAAAGGTTTGCTTGTTCCAGGTGACAAAGCCCTCGGGGGCCTTCTTCTTTTTAATCTTACGGAGCTTTTTGGGATCGTCGCCCGCCTTGGCCATAAGCTTTGCATTTTCGATCTCGTGCTCGGGTGCCTCGGCGATGACCATGCCCTCGGTATCGAAGCCCGAGCGGCCGGCGCGACCGGCAATCTGATGAAACTCGCGGGCGCGCAGACGCCGCATCTTGTAGCCGTCAAACTTGGTGAGCGCGGTGAGCACCACGGTGTGGATGGGTACGTTGATGCCGACGCCGAGCGTATCGGTACCGCAGATGACGGGCAGCAGACCCTGCTGCGCCAAGCGCTCGACCAGCAGGCGATAGCGCGGCAACATGCCAGCATGGTGCACGCCGACGCCGCATCCGAGCAAGCGCTTGAGAATCTTGCCAAAGGCCGTGGAGAAGCTCGTGCCCTTGGCGGCTTCCTTAATGGCCTCGCGCTGCTCCTTGCTGGCGATGCCAAAATTGGCGAGGGATTGCGCTGTCGCAAGTGCGGCGTCCTGGCTAAAGTGCACGATGTAGAGCGGGGCCTCGCCGCGGCGCATGGCGAGCTCGACCGTGCCCTCGAGGGAGGTCGTCACATAGTCGTAGCTCAGCGGAACGGGACGCGGGGCGTCGACAACCAAGTCGCAAGCAGCGCCGGTGTGCTCCTCGAGCGAGGCGGCGATGGCAGTGACATCGCCGAGCGTGGCGCTCATGAGCATGAATTGTGTGTGGGGCAGGGTGAGCAGCGGCACCTGCCAGGCCCAACCGCGATCGGGGTCGGCAAAGTAGTGGAATTCGTCCATGGCGACGCAGCCAACATCGGCATCTTCGCCCTCGCGCAGTGCGTCGTTGGCAAGGATCTCTGCCGTGCAGCAGATGACGGGCGCCTTGGTGTTGATATGCGTGTCGCCGGTGATCATACCGACGTTATCGCGGCCGAGCACCTGTACCAGATCGAAGAACTTTTCGCTGACCAGGGCCTTGATAGGGGCCGTGTAATAACAGCGCTTGCCCTGTGCCATGCCCATAAAGAGCATGCCCAGCGCGACGAGCGATTTACCCGATCCGGTCGGCGTGCCCAAAATGACGTGATCTCCGGCGGCCAGGTCCATGAGAGCCTCTTCTTGGTGATCCCACAGTTCAATGCCGCGATCGCTCGTCCATTCAAAGAAGCGCTCAAAGGCCTGATCGGGCGTGAGCCATGGTTCGGGCTCGCTGCCGTCCTCGGGCTCCCACCAGGTGGGGGAGAGCGCGCCGAGCGAGCCGAACTCGGCTTCGGTTCCCGTGCCGCCCGAGAATGAGCTGGCGGCGCCGGCGCCGGAGACGGTGCTGGCGGCGGTATCTGTCGTGGTCTGTGCCATGTGGTTGCTTTCTCTCGCCGTTTGTCCGCCAACTATTATGGCGTAGCGGCGGCGCGGGGTGCCAGCGCGCGAGAAAATGCAGGAAATGGGCGTTCTGCCCTGCCGTTTGGCGCAGTTGCCAGCTAAGTGAGTAGACTTTTTGCAATATCGCGAGCACATGGCTTTTGCGCAAGGGCTCTACCTGCGGTTTTAGTATTGGTTATGCGGGTTGTGCTTGGCTATTGCAAAAAAGTCTACTCACTTAGATTTGAGGATCGTTCGCTGGCGCCTATTTGCGCTTGTTTGCCGACGCCGCGACCATAAGAAGCCCCTAGGACTCCTGCGGTAAGCGCTTCTTGCCCTTGCGGGTGCGGTTTCTAAAGTTCTCGACTGCCTCTTCCATGCCCAGAGGTACATAGGTGAGCTCATCGAGGTTTTCGGGCAGGTAGCAGGCAAGGCTTTGCTCCTGCGCGCGGCCCGCCGCGAGCTGTTCATCGCTGGGCTGCGCGCCGGGTGTGGCGCAAATACCATATACAGCGGCGCCCATCTCGCGCGTGCGGCATTCATATTCGGTCTCGGGATGCTCGGGATGGTCGCGGCGGACGTCGTCACTTACCCAAAGCGTGTCGTAGCCTGCCGCGGCAAACTGTCCTAGGGCGTAATCGCGCAATGGCTTGCTGTCGGTTCGCAACATGACGGTGGCACCGGCCGAAAAGAGCGGGCGGTAGAGCATCAGATGGTCGACATGGACGAGTCGTTTTTTGGCGTACTTGGCCTTGGGCTGCGGCGTGGGAAAGTTGATGGTGATGGCATCGAGCTCGCCTGAGGCAAACAGCCGCGGCAGCGATGCAGCGCCTCGGGGCAGGACGAGTGCGTTGGACAGCTCCTGCTCGCAGATTTTCTGCGCGGCATAGGCGATGCAGATGGGCTCCTGGTCCATACCGATAAAGAGGGTGTTTGGCTCGTGGGCCGCGCGTTCTACAAGGTACGTTCCCTTGCCACAGCCAAGATCCAGGTGAAGGTGCTCGAAGGGCTTGCTGCCTGTGGGCGCACAGGCCTTGCGCCAATCTCCGGCATAGGCCTCGGGGCTCGTCTCAATCGCATCGGCGTAGCGCTCCAGGCGCTCCTCGAGCACAAAGTTCTTAGGCGTGCGAACGTGGACGGCTCCCATGAGGCTCCTTGGTCATAAGTATGGAACGCTTAGCTGCGCGTTCCGTCAATGGATTGGAAGGGGGCGATTTGCCCGAAAGATGCGGTGCGGCTCGACGGCGAGTCGTCGGTGCCTACAGGCGCTTGAGAATCACATAGCGGTTGAGTTCGCCGCTACGACCGTCGGCATGGAAGCGCTCAAGCTCACGCACGGGGACCTCGCCGCTCTTGTAGAACGTACGCACGCCGCGCACCAGGTCGGTGATCTGCTGATCGTCAAAGTGATGACAATAGCGGTAGGCGTGGCGGTCGTTTTGCCAGCCAATGAGGTGGTCACCGGCTTCAAACTGCGCAGAATCGTAACCCTCAAACGGCGGGGTGAGCTCGGCGCGGGCCTCGGCGCGAACGGCCTTGCGCGCCATGCGCTCGTCGTTCATAAACTCCCAAAAGCTGATGGCGATGATGCCGCCCGGGCGCGTCTGGCGTACCAGGGCGTCGAGCACGCGTACGCGGTACTCGCACGACGGCACGTGGTGCATAAAGCCAAAGCAGACCGAGATGTCGGCGAGCGGGGCGTCGAAAAGCACGTCGGGTGTCTCGGCGGGGTTGAGCTTCATCAGGGCGTCGAGCACGTCGAGTTCCTGGAAGTGCAGGTTGGGAATTCGCAGGGCGTGGCCACGGGCATCGATCGCCAGGTCTTGGCACGAGTCGACACCATAGAACTCAAACGGGCAGCTGGCATCTGCCGAGGGGTTTGCGCCGTCGATGCCCTTGGCGGCAAGTGCGCCGCCGGCGGCAAAGTTCTCAAAGCGCATATTGCCGCAGGCAAGATCGAAGACGCGGACGGGATGCTCGATCGTGGCGACGTCGAGCTGCTCGAGCGCGATGTCCATGGTGCGCACCCAGCCGGGCCACGGTGCCTGGCGCGTATCGGAGAAGGAGGCGGAGTGCTCGCGATAGAACGTATTGTTGAGCTGAATGAGCGATGAGGCGAAATCGCGGTTCACGGCGCGGAACTCCCTCCGTTGGCGGTGCGGAATAAACAGTACGACCATACTACCGTTAACGCCGCAACGGGGACAACCGAGCTGCGGGTCATTGCTTTGTTTGGACACATTTCCGCAGCTCATGTATGCCCGCAACCGCCGGTTGTCAAAAATCTCACTAGAATAGGTGGCATGCTTTTGGCGGTGGCAGATAGATTTTTAACTGTGCAAGGCGCCTTAAGAACAAAAACGGTCCGGCGGCACGGCTGGCATCACATAGGAGGAACCATGAATGTAGAAACTGCGCAGCGGCTCGCCGACCTTCGTCGCAGCAAGGGTTTTAGCCAAGAAGGGCTGGCGCGAAAGCTGGGGCTGTCGCGCCAGGCGGTCAGTAAATGGGAGCGTGCGGAGAGCTCGCCCGATACCGAGAACCTGATCTCGCTCGCCAAACTCTATGGCGTGAGTTTGGACGAGCTCCTCAATCCGAGTGACGAGATCGAGGACGATATCGAGTTTGAGAACGAGGACCGCGCCCGTCAGCGCGAGGCCGAGGCGGCAGAGCGCGCCCGTACCCATGAGGCGGCGGCACGTGCCACCGAGGCGGCAACGCAGGCGAGTGATGCCGCGGCCAAGGCGGCGCAAGCGGCAAGCTGGAGTGCGCAGGCAGCTAATGCGGCGACGGCTCAGGTGACGGGTGCCGGTGCGACCAGCGTGACTCCGGTGAAGGGTCCGTTTCAGTCGTTCCCGTATTGGGCTGTGTGCTGGCTGCTGTTCTTTTTGCTGATGTTCCTGTTTGGTGCCGGCCCCTTTGCCGCGCTGATCTTCTTTACGATCCCCATCTATCACTGGGTGGCGCGTGCGCTCGATGGCGATTGGGCACGCGGGGATATCCAGGTTGGTCCGGCGCCGGCGGTCGCTAGGACTAAGGGGGAGGACGTTTCCACTGCGGTTGACGCTGACATGGCTGCCGGGGCCACCGCTGAGCCGAGTGCCAAAGAAGGTGGTGAATGATGAAGCTCTCGCATGAGTCTAAGAGGCGCTTGGGCGTCGGCATCGGAGCGTTTGTGCTTATCATCGGACTTGTCTTCGGCACTTCGTGGACTTTGATTCATTTTGATGGACCGTGGGATTTCGACGATGTTGTATCCGGCTTGTCTGGTATGGGCGATGCGTTTGACGAGGACGATTCCTTGAATAGCGGTAACTATTCCGCTCGGCCTCAACAGCTTTCGAAGGAAACGTTTGATGCCGACGCGTTCACATCCCTTGACTTGGATGTGACGTCGGGTGCGGTTGAGATCAAATGCGTTTCCGACGGGCCGGTACGTGTCATCGAGAGTGGCCGCGTCGCAAAAGGAGTAGCTGCTTACGATGCGGCAACCCAGAATCTGACCGAGGTTAAGGGTTCTACGCTCAAGCTTCGCCAGTTCGATTGCGATGACGAGCGCGCCATTGACCGCACGGTAACCGTCGAACTGCCGCGCGAAGTTGCCGATAACATGGTGGGCATTACAGCGAATGTAGGATCGGGTGACCTGACGGTCGCGGGCATTGCGTGTCATGACCTCAACCTGACTTTGGACTCGGGAGACGTCGAGTTTACGGGTACCGTGACCGATACCCTGAATGCCGAGGTCGGTTCGGGCGATGTGACGTTCGAGCTCTACCAGGCCCCCGCGAAGTCGATGGACGTGAGCGTGGGCTCGGGCGATGTGGAGATGACGGTTCCGAACTCGACGGGCTTTAAGGCTAGCCTCACCTTGGGCAGCGGCGACTTCGAGAGCGATTTCCTTCCGCTTGGCTACG
>URJD01000123.1 GCA_900548075.1 uncultured Collinsella sp. | reverse complement strand
TCGCGCCGTCAAATGCCATGTCGATCGCGGTCCCCACCGTCTACCCTCTCCTCTTTTCGCTCGATTCGCCACTCACGCCATCATCTGCCTCGTCCTTGTGTGGCAGACGGCCGGCGACCGTCTCGCGCAGCGCGCACCATTTATCCGCCAGGCACACAATCCACGCCTCGCGACACGTCGGCGGCACTGGCACCAGCGGAAACATATGGCGCGCGATAATATTCCGCTCGCGCGGCGTCAACTCAAAATCTTCCTCGGCACGCGCCAGGGCAAAAAACGGATGTCGAAATCCGTGCAGGCGATGGCTCGGATCGGGGTCGTGCCAATCGTAGAGAAAATAATCGTGCAGCAGGGCCCCGCGCAGCAGCGAGGCGCGATCGACCGAAATACCAACGCGGCCCAAGCGCTCGGCAAAGGACAGGCTCGCCCGCGCTACCGAAGTCACATGTGCATAGACCGTCACGTCACCATGCTGGATAAACTCGCGCGTCAAGTCCAGGCGACCCGCCTGGGCCAGCTGACGGGCAGCAAAGTCGACCTCGTGCGCGATTTTCTCGGCACGAACGGCATCGGACATGCTGCCTCCTTCCAGCGGCTCACGGCGGCAAGCCACGGCCTGCGCACAATCGATAAAAACATCATGGAACATATCAGTATGGCATCGGACAAAACGTTTTGCCCCGCCAGTTGGCGAATTACCGCGCCGCCGTCACATATCAAACGCCAAAATGTGCGAAACTGTCTTGTGCAATTGTGCCGGCCGAGGGAGTGCCGGCGCACGATTCGCATGGAGTAACCCACAACGATGCTGCTTACGCAAACGACAACGCCCGAGGACGTCAAGGCTCTCGACCGCGCCGAGCTTCCGCTGCTCTGCGGCGAGATCCGTCAGGCAATCCTCGAAAGCTCCGCCGCCGTCGGCGGGCACGTTGCCCCCAACTTGGGCGTCGTTGAGCTTACGGTTGCGCTTCATCGCGTGTTTAACTCCCCCATCGACAAGATTGTCTTTGACGTTTCGCACCAGACCTACGCCCACAAGGCGCTGACGGGGCGCGCGTACACTTATATCGATCCGGAGCGTTATGGTGAGGCTTCTGGCTTTGCCAATCCCGACGAGTCCGAGCACGACCTGTTCGCCATGGGCCATACCTCCACGTCGGTGAGCCTGGGCTGCGGCCTGGCGTACGCTCGTGACCTGGCGGGCGATGCGTACAACGTCATCACCATCATTGGCGACGGCTCGCTTTCGGGCGGCCTGGCGTTTGAGGGCTTTAACAATGCCGCCGAACTCGATAGCAACCTGATCATCATCGTCAACGATAACGACCAGTCCATTGCCGAGAACCATGGCGGCCTGTATCGCAATCTGGCCGAGCTGCGCGCCAGCAACGGCACCTGTGAGCGCAACGTTTTCCGCGCGATGGGGCTCGACTACCGCTATCTGGACGCCGGTAACGACGTGTTGGCCCTAGTCGACGCGCTGCAGGAACTGCGCAATATCGATCATCCCATTGTGCTGCACGTCTCGACCGCCAAGGGCAAGGGCTTTGAGCCGGCCCAGAGCGACCCCGAGCGTTGGCACCACGTGGGTCCGTTTGACATGGCGACCGGGCGCAAGCTCTGCCCGGGCCATCCGAGCGAGCCTGCGCCGCGCACCTACGCCGACATTACGGGCGAGGCGCTCAGCGCCGCCATCGAGCGCGATCCACAGGTCGTTGGCATCACGGCCGCCACGCCCTACATCATGGGCTTTACACCCGAGCTTCGCGCTGCCGCCGGCAAACAGTTCGTCGATGTGGGCATTGCAGAGGAGCACGCCGTGACCTTTGCCACCGCGCTTGCGCGCTCGGGCGCCAAGCCAGTCTTTGGTGTGTACGGCACGTTTTTGCAGCGCGCCTACGACGAGCTGTGGCACGACCTGTGCCTCAACGACGCCCCCGCAACCATCCTGGTGTTTGGTGCGTCGATCTTTGGCACCACGTCCGAGACGCACCTCTCGTTCTTTGATATTTCCATGCTGGGCGGTCTTCCCAACATGCACTACTTGGCGCCGGCCTGCATGGAGGAATATCTGTCCATGCTGAGCTGGTCGCTCGACCACCGCGAGCATCCCGTGGCGATCCGCGTGCCCGGCATTGGCCTGGTGAGCCGCCCCGATTTGGCGCCCGCCGAGGACACCGACTACAGCGCCGTTCGCTACAACGTCGTACGTCAGGGCCGCGATGTGGCCGTGCTTGCGCTTGGCGATTTCTTTGAGCTGGGCGAGCGCGTGGCAAACCGCTTGGCTGCCGAGTACGGCATCGAGGCCACGCTCGTCAACCCGCGCTTTGCAACCGAACTCGACCGCGAGTTCCTCGACAGCCTTGCCACCGAGCATCGCGTTGTCGTCACCCTCGAGGACGGCATCTTGGACGGCGGCTGGGGCGAACGCGTCGCGTGCTATCTGGCATGCATGCCGTTGCGCACGCGCACCTTCGGCATCGCCAAGGGCTTCCCCGACCGCTACGACCCCAACGAACTGCTCGCTCAGAACGGCATGACGGTCGAGAACATAGCCGCCGAAGCCGCGAGACTACTCAACGAGTAAGAAAACCTCCGCAAGGAAAGCACCCCTGCGGAGGTTTTTATTTTCGCGACGCGATTATCTCAATCTGTAACATCTAGGGCCCGAATTCCCGTCTAACTGTTACAGATCTAGATAAGATGTCTTAGTCCCAGACCTTTGTCTCAATCTGTAACAGATAGAGACCTTTTGGCCGTCCAGATGTTACAGATTGAGACAAAACAGCAAGGCATGCCACCGCATCGGCCAGAACCACCACAAAGGTGCCTGTCCCTTTTTGGTAGGTAGAATTACCCATAAAGTAAGTATGTTTCTGAGTTATTTCGTGTTGACCCATCTGAGCGGGATAGGGTATAACTCTACTCAACCGCTAGGGATTTTATTGAGAAAGGTGTTCTACCATGAGCAAGAACCTCTCCCAGCAGGTCGTTCTCGACCGCCGCGGCTTCGTTGCCGCCACCTTCGCAACCGTCACCGGCCTTGGTCTTGCCGGCTGCTCCGACACCAGTGCCGAGGCTGACAAGGGTTCCGCCGCCGGCTCCTCCAAGAGCTCCGAAGATACCGAGGCTTCCACCACGCTCGACGCCAAGGCGTTCGACAAGCTCGTCGACAACGGCCCCAAGGCCGATGACGATGCTATCGCCGCCAGCACCTGGGCCACGGCCGTCAAGGACGCCGGCGTCTTTAAGATCGGCGGCGTTCAGACCTCTACGCTCTTCTCCCTCCTCAACGAGAAAGACGGTCAGACCCGCGGCTTCGATGCCGGTATCGCACAGCTCCTGTCCAACTACATTCTGGGCGAGAACAAGGTCGAGATCACCCAGGTGACCTCGGACACGCGCGAGTCCGTCCTGCAGAACGGCCAGGTCGACGCCGTCTTTGCCACCTACACCATCACTGACGAGCGCAAGAAGCTTGTCTCCTTTGCCGGCCCCTACTACTATACCCAGCAGGCCATCCTGGTGCTCGCCGATAACGACGACATCAAGAGCGTCGACGACCTGGCCGACAAGAACGTCGCCGTCCAGTCCGGCTCCAACGGCCCCGCCATCCTGGAGGAGTTCGCCCCCAAGGCCAGCCAGCAGGAGTTCAAGACCGACGAGGAGGCCCGCCAGGCACTCCAGCAGGGCCGCGTTGACGCCTACGTCATCGATAACAACATGCAGCAGAGCGCCCTGGTTCGCGAGCCCGGTAAGTACAAGATCGCCGGCAAGCCTTTCGGCAGCAAGGAGCCCTATGGCATCGGCCTGCCGCTCGATTCCGACGGCGTCGCCTTTGTCAACGACTTCCTTAAGAAGATCGAGGACGACGGCACCTGGACCGAGCTGTGGCAGCTCTGCATCGGCGACCGTACGGGCGACACCAATGTTCCCGAGCTGCCCGAGATCGGCGCCTAGGCAGCGAGCCTGGTAACAGCCGCAACGAAACCATACGGAAACGCATGATGCGCTTTATTGCGGTAAACTGTTTCCACACTGAGTTGTCGGGGCTTCCGTACACACGGGAGCCCCTTTCCTTACCAGCAGGAGGTCCGCATGAGTCTCTCCGAGCTCTGGTCGCTCTATGGCCAGAACTATATCGACGCGCTGCTAGCAACCTGGGGCATGACGCTTGAGTCGTTTGCCATCGCCATGGTGCTGGCCGTCGCCGTCACTGTGATGCGCGTGTCGCCGCTCAAGCCGCTGCGCGTCTTTGGCGACCTGTATGTCCAGGTCTTCCGTAACATCCCCGGCATCGCGCTGCTCATCATCGTCGTCTACGCGCTGCCGCCGCTCAAGGTCGTCCTGCCCTACCGCACCTGCGTTATCGTCGCCACGGTCCTTTTGGGCTCGGCCTTTGGCTCCGAGAACTTCATGAGCGGCATCAACACCGTCGGCGTCGGCCAGGTAGAAGCCGCCCGCTCGCTGGGCATGAGCTTCAACCGCATCCTCGCCAAGATCGTGATTCCGCAGGCACTGCGCTCGAGCGTGCTGCCCATGACCAACCTCTTTATCGCCGTCATGCTCACCACCGCGCTCGGCAGTCAGGTGCCGCTTAAACCGCAGGAGCTCACCGGCGTGGTGAGCTACATCAACACGCGCTCGCTCGGCGGCGTCGCCGCGTTCTTTATCTCGGCGCTCGGCTACCTGGGCACGGCCTTTGTGGTAAGCCACATTGGCAACTATATCGATAAGAAGGTGAGGATCCTCCGATGAGCAAGCACTCCACCTCCGCGCTCACCATGCGCGATGCGCTCTACGAGGCTCCCGGCCCCAAGATGCGCGCCAAGATTCGCATCGGCACCGCTATCTCACTCGTCGCCGTCGCCGCGCTCGCCGTCCTGGTACTGCAGCGCTTTTATGTGACCGACCAGCTTTCGGTCCACTACTGGTATTTCTTTACGCACCTCACCACCTGGAAGTTCCTGCTTGCCGGCTTTGAGGGCACCGTTAAAGTCGCACTCACCGCTGGCGCCATCGCGCTGGTGCTGGGCTTAGCCCTTATGCTCGGCCGCACGAGCGATATTAAGCCGCTGCAGCTGGCCTGCCGTGTGCTCACCGACTTCTTCCGCGGCGTGCCGAGTCTGCTGTTCATCTACTTCTTCTTTTTGGTGCTGCCCCAGTACAAAATTGCGCTGCCGTCGTTTTGGATGCTCACGCTTCCCGTCGCGCTCGCTGCAGCCGGCGTACTTGCCGAGATTTTCCGCGCCGGCGTCAACGCCGTACCGCGCGGGCAGGTCGAGGCGGCCCAGGCGCTCGGTCTCTCCAAGGCTAAAATCACCTTTAAAATCGTATTGCCGCAGGCTATTCGATTTATCATTCCGTCGTTGATTTCGCAGCTCGTGGTCGTAGTCAAAGACACCACCGTCGCCTACGTGGTGAGCTACCCCGACCTCATGCAAAATGCCCGCGTGCTCATTACCAACTACGACGCCCTCGTGTCGGTCTACCTGGTTATCGCGGTCATCTACATCCTCATCAACGTCGCGATCAACAAGGCCGCTGTCTACGTTTCGCACAAAACCGGCGCGACCATCATCCGCTAACGCTTTACCATTTCGAGTCATAAGGAGCCGAGCACCATGGCACAGAGCACCTCTTCCACCGGCAATCAGCCGCTGATCGAGCTCAAGCATGTCGATAAGCACTATGGCGATCTGCACGTCCTCAACGACATCAATCTCTCGGTCGACCGCGGCGAGGTCGTCGTCGTGATTGGCCCCTCGGGTTCGGGCAAGTCGACCATGTGCCGCACCATCAACC
>URJD01000122.1 GCA_900548075.1 uncultured Collinsella sp. | reverse complement strand
TGCAGAAATAGTCGATGTTCTCGCGCACGGTGAGCTCGTCGAACACCGCCACCTGTTGCGGCACCACGCCGATGCGGCGCTTGAGGTCGTAGCGGGCGGGCGTCATGGGCTCGCCAAAGAGCTCGATGGTGCCTTTGTCGTAGGCAAGCAGCTGCAGGATACAGTTGATGGACGTGGTCTTGCCCGAGCCGTTGGGACCCAGCAGGCCAAAGATCTCGCCGGGGGCGATGCTCAGGTTAAAGTGGTCGAGCGCGATAAGATCGTCATAGCGCTTGACGAGGTTTTCGACGTGGACGATGTCTGTCATGAGGCGGCCCTTCTGTTGGTCGTGGCCCGGTACGATTGCATCATCGCAGGAGCGGGCGGCGCGCACCAGTGAGCTTTGTCACGAGTGCAGGGCTTGGTCACGCGGCCCGCTGACGCGACCGCCCCACCGTGCGGGAGGAATGTCACGGTTGCGCCAGGCGGCCCCTCCACCACGCGCAGCTTCGCGTACAATACCCGTATGAACAGGCTTTTCGACAAATCGATCGTGCTGGCGTGCTGTATTGCGGCCGCCATGGGTCTTGCCGTGGACGCTCGTCTGGTTGTGGCGTTTTGCCTTGGCGTTATAGCCACCTCGGCGTCGGAAGTCGCACGAGAAGAACACGCCCATCGCGCGAGCGAGGCCGCGAGCTACGCCTACATCATCGCGGCCATCTTCGTGCCGTCATTTATGCCGTTCGCACCCCTTGCCTTCTATGACATCGCGCGACGCGTGCGCCGTGAACGAATCTGGCCCGCGCTGGCGATTGGCGCCGTGTTTGTCTGCGCGCTTGTCGCGGACCTTCGTGGCGGCGTGCTCACCACCCGAACGCTGCTGCTAACCGCCATCCTTTCAGTCGCCGCCACGTTGCTGTCGCTGCGCACCGCGCAGCTGGAGCGCGAACAGGAACGCATGCGTCGCACCCGCGACAAGCTGCAAGAACGCGCCCTGGCACTCGAAGCACGCAACCGCGACCTCGCCGACCGCCAGGACTACGAAGTCGAACTCGCGACGCTCGCCGAACGCGCCCGCATCGCGCGCGAGATCCACGATAACGTGGGCCACCAGCTCACGCGCGCTTCGCTTCAAACCGAAGCCCTGCGCGTGGTCCATGCCGACGAGCCCAGGGTTGCCGCCGATTTCGCCGACGTCAAACGCACGGTTGACGAGGCGCTCCAACTCGTGCGCGCCAGCGTCCACGCGCTCAACGACAACGCCGTCGGCCTTTCCGTGCAGCTCGAACGCATTGTTGAAGGCGCGCGCTCGGACGGCGGGCCGCAGATTGAGCTTGAAGTTTTGACCGAGCATGCGCCCGCAAATGTCGCCAACTGCTTTGCAGCGGTCCTGCGCGAGGCGCTCTCCAACACCATGCGCCACGCTTGCGCCCATGCTGTCACCGTACGGTGCATGGAACATCCGTCGTTTTACCAGCTCATTGTTACCGACGATGGTATTGGCGAGGTTCGGGCGAGTACCCGCAACGCCACAGAAGGCATGGGGCTCGGCTCCATGCGTGAGCGCGTCGAGGCGCTTGACGGCACCTTCACCGCCGGCCCGCGCGGCGGCGCCGGCGGCTGGCGTGTGTTTGCCACCGTTCCCAAACGGCAAGGAGATGAGAGTCGATGAGGCTCATAGTTGTCGACGACGACCGTCTGGTGGTCGATTCGCTCAAGATTATCCTGGGCGCCCAGCCGCAGATCGAGGTAGTGGGCACCGGCGCCGACGGCGACGACGCGGTCGAACTCTACACCGAGCACGCGCCCGATATCGCGCTGCTCGACATTCAGATGCCAAGGCGCGACGGCCTGTCGGCGGCGCGCGAGATTCTCGAGCGCGACCCTTCGGCACGCGTGGTATTTCTGACGACGTTTTCGGATGACGAGTACATTGTGTCGGCGCTCAAGCTAGGCGCCCGCGGTTACCTGATCAAGACCGATGTCGCCGCCATTCCGCCAGCGTTGGCGCAGGTCATGGCTGGCAAGCGCGTGCTCGAGGGCAAGGCGATCGAGGATGTCGACTTTGATGGGGCGAACGCTGAAGCCGGTGCGACCCACCGGCCCGCGGCTTTTGCCAGCCTGACCGACCGCGAGTTCGAGGTCGCCGAGCTCATCGCCCGCGGCCTCGACAACAAGGAGATTGCCGCCACGGCTTATATGGGAGAAGGCACCGTGCGCAACCACATCAGCTCGATCCTTGCCAAAATGGGCCTGCGCAACCGCACCCAAATCGCCATCGCCTATCTGCGAGGGTAATTACCCAACGGCCGACCGCCCCGGCATAGCAAAATGGCTGCTACCGATTTAATGCCATTTCAAAACTATACCGGTTTACTACGATGAATCGCCCGCCTTCGACCACGGTAAATTGCGCGCTTGCAAAACCGCAGGTAGAACGCTTGCAATATTTAGAAAAATGCAGTCATGGTCGGGAATGTCGAATTCATCGTAGTAAACCGACATAGTTTTGTTCGGGCGGCCCTGCACGAGTGCCCCTGCAAGCCTCGCGGGAGCAAAATGATCCGTCTTCCTCCGTCCCCAAGGGATCAGCCGGAACCGCGCGCCACGAAATCGGCCCATCTACTACGTTTGACTCGATACCCCTGACCATACCTTCGTTTTGAACAAAACCGCAGGCATTCTACCTGCGGTTTTGTTTTCGCGCTTTTTTGGCATGGTTGGGGGTAAGGGGCTAAACGTAGTAGATGGGCCGGTTTCGTGGCGCCCCCGGCACACAAAAGCGCCGCCACGGAGGAGGGAGATACCTCCGTGGCGGCTGGGGCTGGGGGTGGGGCTATGTTCTGGCTCCCCGCCGGCCGCCCGGGGCCTTTTGGCCCCGGGCGCTGTCGACGTGCCTAGCGCTTACGGATACCCCAGACCAGGGCTCCGACGCCGGCCATGGCGATGACAAATGCCATAAGCAGAGCGGCAGCCTGCTGGTCGCCTGTGGTGGGCAGGAAACCCTTGACCGTCTTGACGATGTTCGTCACGGTCTTGGGCGTGCCGGGGTCGGGCGTCGGCACGGGCGTCTCGGGCTTCTTGTACGTGTTGTTGAACACGATACCCTCGACGCTCTTGTCGCCCTTGGTAAAGGCAACGTTCGCCTTGAGGTTGCCCTCGCCGTCATCGACCACGTTGACGGTCACGGTAAAGACGGACTTGTCGTAGGTCATACCGACCTCGTCGCCCTTGACCTCGCTGATGGTGTAGACGTGCGTACCGGGCTCGTCGTACTCAAACTTGTCGAAGCTGATCTTGCCGTCGGCATCGTTGGCGACGGTGGACTCGATGTCCTCGCCAACGAGCTTAAAGCTAAACTCGTCCTTCTTGAGCTCGCGTCCCTCGAGCACCTTGATGGCGCCGATGGAAACCTGCGTGGGCATGGCGTGATACTTGTTGGTAAAGCCAGCCGACTCGGTGGTTCCCTCGAGCTTGTGCGTCGCGGTCAGCGTGCCGTCGCCGTTGTCGGAGACGGTGGTCACGACGGTGTAGGTCGTGCCGTCATAGGTGACGCCCTTGTACAGGCCGAGCGCGTTGGGGCAAGCCTCGCGCAGCGTGTACGTGTGCGTGCCGGGTGCCTCGTAGCGAATCGGGCTCAGCGTCACGGTGCCGTTAGCGTCGTTGGTGCCGTTAGCGACAACCACGTCGTCCTCGAGCAGCTCAAACGTGAACTCGCCTGCTGCAAGGTCGCGTCCAGTCAGGCGCTTGACTGTCTTGACCTGATCGGTCACGGACGAATCGGTAGGTGCCACGCCGTAGGTGTTGGTAAACGTGAAGGCAGCACCGTCGTCGCCTTCGCGCTTGACGCTCAGATGCCCGGCACCGTCGTCAGACACGGTGTAGGAAACTTTGCGCGTGGCGTTGGTGTCATTGGTCACGCCAGGGGCACTACCGAACTCGGTCACCGTGTAAGTAAAGGTGTGCGAGCGCGGAGCAGTGGGGGCTGCGGGCTCGGGCTCGTCGCTGGGCTCGTCGGCGTTGGCATCGGTGTCGGCCTCTTCAGCCTCTGCCTCGTCGGCCTCGGCTTCGTCAGCTTCGTCTGCCTCGGCCTTATCGGTCGCATCGTCCGTCACGCCCAGAGCGCGGTTGAGGTCCTCGAGCGTAAAGTGGATCTTGCCAAAGTCCACGTTGCCAGCCGCGTCGTTGGTTGCGGTCGTGCGCTCGGGCATCGGAGCACTAGCCTCGTCGGCGGTCACGGTAAAGGTGAACTTGCCCGTGATGTCAGCCGGGGTCAGGCCCTCGGCAGCTTGGAGCTTCTTAGTGCCGGTGAGCGCGGCATCGACGGCTTCGGCGCCGTAGACGTTCTCGAACAAGGGCTCGACGCCGCCGTAGTCGACCGTTGCCGTCAGGGTACCGTCACCGTTGTCGACGACGATAACCTTAAAGCCAAAGCTCCACGTTGTAGCGGAAACGCCATTCGGCAGCCCGAATAAATCTTCGTAGGCCGTGTAGTTAATGGTCCAGGCAAGCTTACCGTCCTTATCGGTACGATAAGCAAGCCCAGCAGCCTCAAGATTAGCAAGCATCTTAGTGTCGTAGTGCAGCGTATCAAAGCTCACGTGCCCGCCGATATTGGGCTTGAGGTTTTCGTATGCCACAAGCTCACCCTGATAGGCGATGCCGAACCAGAACTCGCCGTCGGCCATCGGGCGGCCGGTCAGAGTCTTGGTGGCAACGACCTGAGCGGCGGTGCCGCCAGGCGTGTTGGTCGTAGCGCTGTAACTGTTGTGGAACGGCACCAGGGCCTTCTCGACCTTGTTCTCGCCACTCTTGTGGACCGCCTCATGCGTGCCCTCGGGACCGCCGGAAACGGTCGTCGTAGCAGTGAGCGTGCCGGCGGTGTCGTCGGCAATGGCGATCGTCACCGTGCGCACGGCGTCGTCGTAGGTGTAACCGGGCTGGCCGTCGTTCTTCTCGGCCACGGTGTACGTAAAGGTCTTGCCGGCGTCAGCCTGCGTAAATATAACCTCATGACCAGCCAGAATGTCGATCAGTCCGACCGTTGCCTCTGCCGCTGCGGGGGACTTGAAGCTATTAGCCCCGGGCAGCAGACCGAGCGCGCGAGCCGAAGCGTCGTCAGCAGGTGTCACGGTAAAGGTGAACTGACCCTCGGTCATGGGGCGGCCGTCCAGATACTTGCTGAGCCACAGACCGCCGGCAGCGGTGTAGTTAAGCTCAGTGCGGTACGTGTTGGTAAAGCGTCCGTTTTCCTTCTTGGTGACGTTGGCGGTCAGGCCGCCATCGCCGTTCTCGGTCACGGTCACTTCGGCGGTTGCGACATGCGCGTCATACGTCATGCCGACCGTGCTGCCTGCGTTCTCGCGGATCTCGTACTTGTAGGTTCCGGTGGCCGTGTAGCGAATCTTGCCGAACTTGATGGCGGCAATGCCGTCCTTCGCATCGTGCTTGCTCACGGTTACGGTCGCAGGATCGGGGAGCGGGGCGCCATCGGGGGCGGTAATGGTAAAGCTGAACTCGTCCCCATCCGTCCACTCGCGGCCGTCAATAGCCTTGCTCAGGCCAAAGTCGAGCTCCGCATCGAGCGGGGTCACGCTGTAGGTGTTCTTGAACTCGGCGGGCTCGGTGCCCTTCAGGACATGCTCGGCCTTGAGGGTGCCGTCGCCGTTGTCCGTGATGGTGGTCTCGATAGTGTATTTGGCGTCACTGTAGGTGATGCCCCTGCTGGTGGTTCCGCCCTTGATCTCGCGCAGCGTGTAGGTGTGCTTGCCGGGCTTGTCGTACTTCACGGCGTTCATCGTGATGTTGCCTTCGGCATTGTTGGTGCCGGTGGCG
>URJD01000121.1 GCA_900548075.1 uncultured Collinsella sp. | reverse complement strand
TATTTATTCAGTCCAAGTTTCGGGGCGCAGTTCACTGTCCCCTTTGTGGTGGTTTGCTGCTAGATGGCAGAAAAGATGTCGGCGAGGTTGTCGATGATGGTATCGGCGGCGGACTGGTCCAGGTTGACGCCCTCGTGCGGACGCAAAGCCAAAACGCGAGCACCGGAGCGCTTGCCTGCCTCGATACCCATCGGCGAGTCCTCGATGACCAGGCACTCGGTCGGCTCCACGCCCAGCGCCTCCATGGCGCGCAGGTAGATCTCGGGGTCGGGCTTAAACGCGCTGCACTCGTGGCCGCTGATGGTGTAGTCCAGCACGTCGGCGATACCGGCGATCTCCACCAGCTCGTCAATCAGCTCGCGATAGGACGAGCTCGCGATGGCACACTTCACGCCGCGCTCGTGCAGTTCGCGCATCACCGGCTCTGTCTGCTCGTTGAGCAGCTCGGCATACGGAACGGGATGGACCGGGCTGTAGACCTGCTTGTACTCCACGCGCAGGCGCTCGCGCAACTCAACATCGTCGGGCACCAGCGCCTGCCAAATGGCCGGCTCGTTAGACCCCGAGAGATCGGGGATCTCGTCAAAGTGGAACCCCTTCTCCTCCATAAACGCCACGCGGCGGCGGTTGTAGAACCACTCGGTATCGACCAGCACGCCGTCCATATCAAACAGCACTGCCTTGATCATACGCATCTCCTCTCAAGCGCAAAAAGGGGACGGGGCGCAAACCCCATCCCCTTTCAATCAACCCGTAAGGTTTACTTACTTGTGATTAGTAGGAAAGCTTCCACATGTAGCGACGCATGGTCAGCGGGTGCTGACGGGCCTCGGCGATCTGGTTGCCGTACTCGCGCATAACGGCGAGGTGCAGCAGCGGGTTGAAGTAGGTGATGACGCTCGCCGGCACGGCGTCGGCCAGACCGTAGTCCTTGGAGTCGATCAGAGCGACCTTGGCGCCCATGCGCTCAAGGAAGGTGAGGGCGCGGGCGTCCATCGGACGGGTAGCACCATCGGACATGAAGAAGACGTAGGGCTTACCCTCGGTGGAAACCTCGAACGGGCCGTGGAAGTACTCGCCGGTGTTGTAGGCGGCGGCGTCGATCCACTGCATCTCGGTGAACAGGAAGGCGGCGTGAGAGTAAGCCATCTTCTCGGAGGCACCGGAAGCCATGAAGTAGATCATCTTGTCGTCCTTGAAGTCCTCGGCGAACTTCTTGGCGAGCTTGGTGCAGTGCTGAGCGGCGTTCTCGCACAGGTCGAAGATGTTGGTGAGGCCGGTGATCATATCCTCGTAGTGATCATAGCCCTCGGTCTGCTGAAGGATCTCGAGAGCGAGAGCGATGGCGTAGCCAGGCTTCTCGGCCTTGGCGGCATAGTTGGCGTGGAAGCCGTGAACGATGACGTGGTCGGCGTCGACGGTCAGAGCGGAGCCAGCCTTGTTGGTGAGGGAGACGACCGGGCAGTTGTGCTTCTTGGCGGTCTTGTTGGCCTCGACGGTCTCGGGCGTGGATCCACCGAGGGAGCAGGTGATCACGAAGGTGTGCTCGTTGACCCAAGAAGGCGTGTCGTAGTTGAACTCGTTAGCGGTGAAGATCTGAACGTTCAGCTTGTCCGTGTTGTTGGCCAGGAAGTACTTGGCAGGGTAAAGGTCGGACATGGAAGCGCCGCAGCCGACGAAGGCGACGCTGTGGATCTCGTGGTTGGACAGGACGTCAGCGACGATCTGCTTAGGGAGGTTAAGGTCGATCTCGTACATCTGACACATTCCTTTCGATTTTTGCGGCGCCACATTGCCGGGCGCTCGCAGGGTTACCGTGGTTTGGACCGAGTCGCCGGCCCGTTGAGGATGCGACAAAGGGACTGTCCCTTTGACGCATTTAGGGATGGAAGCCTGCCTGGGGTATGGGATGCCAGGCAGGCCCCCGGGGGAAAGCGGTTAGGCGCTTGGTCGCGACTAGGCCAGGATGCCGGCCGCGGAGAGGGCGATGCCGCCCACGATGGCGATCACGAGAAGCCAACCGGTGTTGACGTTCTTCTTGATGAGCCAGTACATAAGGCCGGTGAGGCCAAGGGAGATCATCTGGGGCATCATGCCGTCCAGGATGTCCTGGATAACAACGGTGCCCTCAGCGAACTGCAGCGGGGTGGTGGCGCCGATCAGCGTAGCGATCATGCCGCCCACGGACATAAGGCCCACGATGCCGCAGACATACATGAGCTTCTCCATGAGGTCGCCGCCCTGAAGCTTGCTCAGGTACTCGTGGCCGCCCTGATAGCCCATCTTGGCTGCGAACCAAGTGATCAGCACAGAGGGGACGATGGAGATGAGCATGGCCAGGATCGGGCCCATGATGGAGCCCTGCTGAGCCAACTGAACGCCCAGGCCAAAAGCGATAACGCGGATGGTACCCTGGAAGAAGGAGTCACCGATGCCGGAAAGCGGACCCATGAGGGAGGTCTTGACCGCGTTGATCGAATCGGGATCGAAGTTCTCGGGATCCTTGGCGTACTCCTCCTCCATGGAGGCGGTGAGGCCCAGGATAAAGGCGCTCGTCTGCGGGGTGCAGTTGTAGAACGCCATGTGACGGTGGTAAGCCTCTTTCTTAGCAGCGAGCTGCTTGGGGTCGGACTCGTCCGGATAGAGGCGGTCGAGCGTGGGAACCATGCCGTAGAGGAAGCCCATGTTCATCTGACGCTCGTAGTTCCAAGAGGCCTGGATGGCCCAGGAGCGCCAGAAGAACTGGCTGACCTTCTTGTTCAGGGACACGTCC
This sequence comes from uncultured Collinsella sp., assembly GCA_900548075.1. GTDB lineage: Bacteria > Actinomycetota > Coriobacteriia > Coriobacteriales > Coriobacteriaceae > Collinsella. The sequence continues at coordinate 3,071 of URJD01000121.1, read as the reverse complement.
TTGGTTGCGGTTGCCATAGTGTGTTCCTCCTTAGTCTTCGTCGTCTTCGAGCGGATCGTAGTCGGAATCGACACCGGCGGCTGCATGGGAACCGTTGAACTTGAAGCCCATGAAGACGACAGCCAGGCACACACCGATCAGAGCGACCGCGATGACGGACAGGTTGAGGTAAGCGGCGAGCAGGAAACCGATGAACAGGAACGGAGTCATACCCTTCTTGATCATCATGGTGAGCAGCAGGGCCAAGCCGTAGGCGGTCATGATCTTGGTCGAAACGTTAAGACCAGTGGACAGCCACTCGGGAACCATGTTGACGATGGCCTGAACCAGGTCGGTGCCAACAAAGACGGCGAGGAAGATCGGCAGGAAGTACATGACGGCGTACAGACCGGAGCCGGCGCAGATGTGCATACGGTAGGCAGTCTTGAACTTTCCGTTATCGATCGCGCTATCTGCCACATGGGTGAGGGCGGCGATGATGGAACGGAACACGATGCCGAGGAGCTGACCCAGGACGGCGACCGGGATGGCGATCGTCATGGCGGTCTCGGCGGAAGCATCGGTCAGGCACGCAAAGGCAGCGGCCACGATGCCGCCCAGGACCATATCGGGCGGAACGGCGGCGCCGACCTGCACCAGGCCCATGGACACGAGCTCGACGGCGGCACCGACGGCAAGGCCGGTGGGCACATCGCCCAGCAGCAGACCGACGAGCGTAGCGCCAACGAGGGGCTGCTCGAAGTTAAGACGACCGAGCAGGCGGGAGTCCCACATGCAGAACACGCCGACGAGGCCGACGAGCACCGCACTGATGAACGTATTCATACCCTTCTCCTTTCAGTCAGGCAAAAGCCTGGTTGATTACAGCTTGGCGTCGATGTCGACGCTCTGATACGTAGGGGTCTGCTGAACATAGAGCTTGATGCCCATGTCGAGCAGCTGATTGACGTCGGCCTTCTGGGTGGCGTCGAGGAAGACGGAGCTGTCCTTACCGCCGACCTGATCGGCACCGTCGTGGTTGGCGGTGGCGCCCAGGTTGATGGCATCGAGCTTGTAGCCCTTGCAGAACTGCAGCATCTCGGCAGTGTTGCCAAAGACGAACATGACGCGCTCGCCGAGGGTGTTGAGCTTGTCCATCTTGGCGAGGGCACGCTCGACGGTGAAGACGTTCAGGCGCACGCCCTGGGGCTTGGCCAGCTTAAGAGCGCCCTTCTTGATGTCATCGTTGGCGGCAGCGTTGTCGACGACGATGATGCGCTCGGCCTGAACCTTGGTGGTCCAGGTAAAAACGACCTGGCCGTGCAGCAGACGGTAGTCAAGACGTGCGAGGACGATCTTGGCGGGACCGGAGCTGTGACGGGGCGCCTTAGCCTTCTTGGCGGGAGCCGCGGCGGCCTCGACCGGTGCGTTGGGGTTGGTCAGACCGGTGCGGGCCTCGTTGATGAGGGCCGCGAGCTCGGCGCCCTTGACGGGGACGGGGCTCATAGCGAGCGTGAGCGCCAGCGGGATGTTGAAACCGCTGACAACCGTGAACTTCGTGCCGTTCTTGGAAAGCTCGACCATGTTGTTGTTGACCGAGCTGCCGAGCATATCGGTCAGCACATAGACGGTGTCGTCCGCGTTGAACGTGGCGATCATGGCGTCCACCTTATTGGTGATGGGCTCCTTGTCGTCACGAGCAAGCGACACGACGTGGACGTTCGACACGTCGCCGAGAACCATCTCGAGCGTGTCTTTGGCGCCTGCGGCCAGGCCGCCATGAGATGCGAGAATGATCTGATTCATCTTGCCTCCTCCTTTTCGTTATGGTCATTATAACGTCTTATACGTTGCGGATATTGATAATTAGTATATAAACCGTTCGCGGGTGAAAAACGACCGTTGGCGGGTTTAACGCAATCGAAACGATGGTCTTGGGTAGGCCGGCGCTGGCTGGATAACCCCAGGTCGGACGCCGCGCGCAACCCCCTATCGCACGAAGTACCAGGGGCTTTCCTGAACATTGGTCTGCAGCGTAATGCCCGTGCGCTCGGTAAACAGATCCATGTCCTGCGATTTTTCCGTCCACCACGCGTTGGGCTTAAAGGTCATGCTCTCAACGACATGACCGACAAACACACTGTTGCGCAGCCTGGAGAAGTCGGTGTTCATAATCAGGATGGACGCGAGCACCAGCACGATGCCCAGGACTTTGATCGCGCCGGCGGACTCGGCATAGATGCCAATGCCCACCAGGACGGTCGCCACGGTTTCGAACGAAGCCACGACCGGCACCTTCGATGTCTCAAGATCCATGGAAAGACCCTGCATATAGAAGATGTACGCAAGGGCCGTAGGGATAAAGCCAAAGCCCGCAAACAGCAGGATGAGCTGCGGGGACATCGCTGCGGCCACATCGGACCACGGAGCCGAAAGCGCCGCCATAAAGCACCCGCCAAAGACAAAGCCCCAAAACGTGACGGCCAGCGGATGCAGCGTCTTGGTGGCCATGCGGCTAAACACCGCCAACAACGCGCCGCAAAGCCCGGCGATCACGCCCGAAGCAACGCCCCAAACCGAGAAATGGAAACCAGACAGGTCGCCACTCGTCACCGCGAGCACGCAGCCAACGATGTTAAAGACGATGGCAACGAGCTTGTTGGGGGTCACGCCCTCGCGATAGAGCACGCGGCCGAGCGCGACGCCGAACACCGGCGAGGTGTAGAGCAGCACCGATGCCGTGGACATGCCAACTTCGCCCATGCACTCGTAATAGCAGGTGTTGGCGATGGCCAGGCCGACGATACCGACAAGCGCGCAGGGAACAAGCTCTTTGGGGCTTGCCTTGAAGAGCGCCATAGGACCCGAGGCTTTTCCCTCACGAGCACCTCCCTGACAACCAATAAATGCCAAGACCGGAGCCATCAAGATGGCACCCGATAACAGGCGAAAGGCCGCCATGCTCTGAGACGAAACGCCAAGGGCCGATATTCCATTGACAAAGATTCCGATGGTGCCCCACATAAGCGCGGCGATTAGCACCAGCACATAGCCCAGATTGCTTCTCTTCAACGTAGCCTCCTTGGCTTTGT
>URJD01000120.1 GCA_900548075.1 uncultured Collinsella sp. | reverse complement strand
GATGCACCTATTGTTTCCACCGGTATGCAAGACCTCGTGACCATCTGCTCCTACGATGTCGAGCGTCAGAATCAAGCATGCGAGGACGACGAGGGCCGACTCGTCAGCCCCATACCTGTGCGAACTTGTGGATTTGCTCCACATACTCGTTGACGGGGGTATTATCGCCTGCTACTATATTCGGCTGTTGCACTAACTGATGCATGAAGGGCAAGTAAACATGTACGCAATCGTTAACACGGGCGGCAAGCAGTACAAGGTCGCCACCGACGATGTCATCACCGTCGAGAAGATCGAGGGCAATGAGGGCGACAAGGTCACCCTGCCGGTCATCTTCCTCAACGATGGTAAGAAGATCGTCACCGATCCCGACAAGCTGGCCAAGGCCAAGGTTACCGCTCAGATCGTTGAGCAGTTCAAGGGCGAGAAGCAGCTGGTCTTCAAGTTCCACAAGCGTAAGCGCTATCGTCGTCTGAAGGGTCACCGTCAGCAGCTCACCAAGCTGAAGATCGTGAAGGTCCAGGCTACGTCCCGCGCCAAGAAGGCTGTCAAGGCAGAGGCCGAGGCTGTTGCCGAGGCTCCCGTCGCCGAGTAGATTACACTCGTAACGAAAGAGTAGGTATACACAATGGCACACAAAAAAGGACTCGGTTCCTCCCGTAATGGCCGTGACTCCCGCGGTCAGCGCCTTGGCACGAAGCGCTATGCCGGCCAGACGGTAACCACGGGCACGATTCTCGTCCGTCAGCACGGCACTCACATCCACCCGGGTGAGAACGTTGGCCGTGGCAAGGACGACACGCTGTTCGCGCTGGTCGACGGTACCGTTGAGTTCCACAAGGGTATCAAGCACAGGGTCAGCGTACGCCCACTCGCGAACGCGTAATTCACCCTTCATAGAGCACATATGTGGGAGGCACTTGAGTTTTAGGATTCAAGGGTCTCCCTCTTTTTGTAGGAGGCGATTCTGTTGTCACAGTTCACCGATATCAGCCGCATTAACGTGTGCGGCGGCGACGGCGGAGCCGGATGCATGTCGTTTAGGCGCGAGGCATTTGTCCCCAAGGGCGGCCCCGATGGCGGCGACGGCGGTCGTGGCGGCAATGTCGTCATCCAGGCCGATGCTCAGCTGTCTTCGTTGATCGATTACCGCTTTAAGCATCACTTCCGCGCCGAGCGCGGCACGCACGGGCAGGGTGCCCGTCGTAACGGTAAAAGCGGCGAGGACCTGATTCTCAAGGTTCCTATGGGTACCGTGGTGCGCGAGCTCGACCCCGAGACGCAGACCCCGATGTTCGAGATTGCCGATCTGGTGCACGATGGCGAGCGCGTTGTCGTGGCGCCTGGCGGTGCCGGTGGCCTGGGCAACACGCACTTTGTGACGTCGGTGCGCCGCGCGCCCGCGTTCGCTCAGCTGGGCGAACCGGCCGAGGAGCACTGGATTGAGCTCGAGATGAAGCTTATGGCCGATGCCGCGCTCGTGGGCTTCCCCTCGGTGGGCAAGTCCTCACTCATCGCGCGCATGAGTGCCGCCCGACCCAAGATCGCCGATTATCCGTTTACCACGCTCGTGCCCAATCTGGGCATGGTGCGTGCCGGTGAGTATTCTTACGTTGTTGCCGACGTTCCTGGTTTGATCGAGGGCGCGAGCGAGGGCAAGGGCTTGGGTCACCAGTTCCTGCGCCACATTGAGCGTACGGCCCTGATCATGCACGTCGTCGACATGACGGGTGGTTTTGAGGATCGCGATCCGGTTGAGGACTACCGCATCATCAACCGTGAGCTCGAGCAGTATGGTGCCGAGCTTTCGGAGCGTCCGCAGATTGTCGTTGCCAACAAGTGCGACGCGCCGGGCACGGCCGACAAGATTTCCGACCTTAAGCGTGCGGCGCTCGACGATGGCCATATGTTCTTTGCCGTGTCCGCCGTGACGGGCGCCGGCCTCAACACGCTGATGCTTGCCGTGGGCGAGCAGGTGGCTAAGCTTCGCGCCGAGCTGGCGGTCTCTGATGAGCCGGTCGATCTGCGCGACGAGGAGTGGGAGCGCCGCCGTCTGCAGCGCGAGAAGCGGTTCCGCATTGTTCAAGAAGAGCCTCATGCCTTCCGTGTGGTTGGTCGCGCGATTGAGCGCATGGTCATCCAGACCGACTGGGAAAACGAGGAAGCCGTCATTTACCTGCAGCATAAGTTTGCGCGTATGGGTGTCGACGACGCGCTCGAGAAGGCCGGCTGCCGTGCGGGCGACGAGGTCCGCATTTGCCAGCGCGCCTTTGACTTTGAGGGTGCCGAGGACTTCTCGGAGTACGAGGAGCTCGAGGATGCTGGCGAGGACGTTGCCGTTGAGGCCATTGACGTGACCGATGCTGCGAATGAGGGCGTCGAGGTTGTCGATGCGGTGGATGCCGCGGACGATGCCGAGACCTCGGAGGGCGAGTAAGCCATGTCGCTGCGCGGTGGAATCGGTCTGCCCGAGTTTCCTCTAGAGGACGGGCAGGAGTTTCGGCTTGGCATTATGGGTGGCACCTTTGATCCCATCCATTACGGGCACCTGGTGACCGCCGAGCAGGCGCGTGAGTCGCTCGACTTGGACGCTGTGCTCTTTATGCCGGCGGGCTCTCCCGCCTTTAAGCTTGACAAGCCGGTGACGCCTGCCGAGGACCGTTATGCCATGACGGTCCTCGCCACCGCCGCGAACCCGGCCTTTTTGGCGAGCCGGTTCGAGATCGACCGCCCGGGCGTAACCTATACGGCCGATACGCTTCATGCCCTTCGCGACTTTTACCCGCCGCAGGTAAAGCTCTACTTTATTACGGGCGCCGACGCGATTATCGATATCGTGACCTGGCATGATGCCGAACGAATCGCTGAGCTTGCTACCTTTATTGCGGCGACGCGACCGGGCTTTGATATCGATACGGCGCGTGCCCGAATCAAAGAGTCGGGGCTGCCGTTCGACGTGCGCTATATTCAGATTCCGGCGCTGGCGATCAGCTCGACGAACATTCGTAAGCGAGTTGCCCGCGGCATGAGCGTGCGCTACCTTACGAGCGAGTCCGTGCTCGGCTACATTCGCAAACGCAGGCTATATGCCGATTTGGGCCAAGAAGATTTTGAGTGATGGGGGTCTACGTTGTCGGTAGAGGATCAGTTTGAGGGCGATGAGCGCGCGCTGCTCAAGCGCATTCAAGAGCTGCTCGATGTTCGCATGAAGGATAAGCGCAAGCGCTATGTGCATTCGCTGGGTGTTGCCGAGACCGCACTTCATCTGGCTGAGGTCTACGGCGTTGACCGCTTTGATGCCGCTGCTGCCGGTCTGATCCACGACTGGGACAAAGTGCTCTCCGACGACGAGCTGGTTACGCGCGCTCTGCATTACGGCATTAAGATTGCCGGCTCTCCTTCCGCCGCGACGCCGCTTTTGCATGGTCCTGTTGCCGCCTATGAGCTTCCGCAGCTTTTCCCCGAGTTGTCGCCGGCCGTTTTCCAGGCTGTCGACCGTCACACCGTGGGTGCCTGCGACATGACGCCGCTCGATATGGTGGTCTTTGTGGCCGATGCCATCGAGCCCAACCGCCACGGCGATTATGCCCATGCGCTGCGCGAGATGGTGGGGGAGTCGACGCTCGATGAGTTGTTCTTCTCCTGTTTTGCGCAGGGTCTGGTCTATGTGATCCAGTCCGGGCGCTATCTTTATCCCACGGCTATTTCGATTTACAACCATTACGCCCAGCTGCGCTAGCTCGGGCTGTCTAGAAAGAGGTATTCCATGGCCGACGAGACCATGACTGACGAGCAGATTCTTGAAGGTGTGGAGCACAAGAGCTTCGCCGCCACGTCCGACCGCACTGCCGCCTCGCTGTCCGTGAGCGGTGTCGCCGCCGAGGATGTCGCCCGCGCCGCCGCGCAGGCCGCCTACGACAAGAAGGGCGAGGACGTTCAGGTGCTCGACCTGACCGAGCTTTCCGACGTATGCGACTACTTTGTGCTTGCCACCGGTACCAACAACCGCCAGGTCGATTCTATCGTCGACGAGATCGAGGAGAAGGTCGCCGAGGCTTGCGGCGAGCATCCGTTCTCCATCGAGGGCCGCGAACAGAAGACCTGGATGCTCATGGACTACGGCTCGGTTGTCGTCCACGTCTTCACTCCCGAAGCCCGCGACTTCTACCGCCTCGAGAAGCTCTGGGGAGACGCCCCCCAGCTCCCCCTCAACCTCCTCTAGTAGCTCATTTGAGATGGGGTTTAGCTACCCTCACACATATCGCCGGGCAGTTGCGGTTTTCCGCACCTGCCCGGCTTTCTTTTTGCCCAAAGTAGCTAATTTGGGACGGGGCTTTTTTAGCTACTACCTACCGTTCGCCGATAGAAGCGAGTTGCGGTTCATTGCGTGATATTTAGCTTTCCGACTCGGGTAACGTATTTGTTATCTGTAGAGGAGGAGATGCGTATGACTCGGACCGCGCGGGAAATCTCTGTTTACGGCTATTACCATGTCGTCCAAAAGGGCTGTGGTGGTCAGCTGATATTTGAGGATGCCGATGATCGGATATATTTGATTCGGTTGCTTGCCTCGAAATGCCGAAAATACGACGTCAATATCATTGCTTGGTGCCTTATGGACAACCATATTCACTTGTTGCTAGATGATGAACATGTTCACCTGAGCGATTGCATGCACTCTGTTACGACTGCATATGCGATGTATTTCAACGCGAAAACCGGACGGAAGGGACCAGTTTTTCAGGATCGATTTAAGAGCGTGCCGATTCTTAACGATGATCAGCTGCTCAACTGTGTGAGATATATTCACGATAATCCTGCGAAAGCCAGGATTGGCACTGCTTCGCTCTATCGCTGGAGCAGCTTTAGCGAGTATATGGGCTATCCGGGAATTTGTAAGACTGATTGCGTGCTCGGGTTGCTCGGGAATTCCCAGAGATTTTTTGCATTTAGCACCTCGGGCGAGCCCAATGGCTATTGCTTCCGTTATGGCGCTCATGTGAGTGATGCTGATGCGCTTGAGTTTGCGCAGGCGTTGCTCAAACCATACGAGCCTCACCATCTCAACGCTCTGCCCAAGGGCGTGCGTGATGACTGTATCCGTAAGCTCAAAAGCGAGGGCTTTTCGATCAAGCAGATCGTGCGCCTCACGGGTATCGGCCATTGCACGATTCAAAAAGTTAAAGTTGAAAAGTAGCTCATTTTAGGCGGGGTATTTTTGCTGCGGTCGCCAAACCGGACATCCGGGGTAGTCAATTTGGGACGGGGCTATTTTAGCTACCCTTTGACTGACGGCGAATGAGTCGGGGTCGGAATACATCTCAACCGACATATGGGGGTAGCTAAAATAGCCCCGTCCCAAATTAGCTACCCGGTGCGAGATTGGAGGAAGTGATGGCACAGGGGACGTTTGCGCAGGCGCTTCGTAAGGAGGCAGCGCTCAGCAGTACCTTTATGAAGGGCCGTTCGCTCATGCTCAACGGCGCCGTGCTGTCGTTTGAGGACTCCGGCTCGCGCTTCTCCAAAAACGTGAACGTCGAGGGTACGGTGCGTGGTTCGCGCGGCGACCTGTATAAGACACACGTGGCGCTCGATATGGACGAGCGCGAGGTTGTCGACTACGACTGCGATTGCCCCGCCGCCTTCCGCTATTCCGGCATGTGCAAGCACGCCATCGCCACGGCGTTGGCGTATCTGGATGCCAGCGGCGCCGAGCCCGTCGAGGGCCTGCGCACGCCGGTCCGCACGTTTACGGTACCGCCCGCACAGTCCAAGCAGCCCGCACGTCCCGCGCCCAGCGCATCTGCGGTCAACCCCAACTTTCCCTTCCCGGCGCCCGTCCCCACGAGCCCGAGCCTTGTGG
>URJD01000119.1 GCA_900548075.1 uncultured Collinsella sp. | reverse complement strand
GGTCACCGTCATGCGCAGCCGGTCGCGCGTGGAGCGCGCGATGCCCGTGACGATCGTTCCCTTGTCGTGCGCCACGTACCCGTGGACCAGCACCACGTAGCGGCGATCGAGCACTCGCAGGCGAATGAGGTCCTGCAGGGCCTTCTGGACCTCGTCGGACTTGGCGGCCACCATGAGGCCGGAGGTGTCCATGTCAAGGCGGTGCACTATGCCCGGGCGGTCCTCGCCCTGCAGAAGGCCCAGGTTGCCGTAGCCGCAGTGGGCCACGAGGGCGTTGGCCAGAGTGTCGTCCACGTGCCCGGGACTGGGGTGGCACACCAGGCCGGCCTGCTTGGAGAGCACGATGAGGTAGTCGTCCTCGTAGCGGATATCGAGTGGAATGGCCTCGGGAATCACGTCGGTCGGATCATGCGGCTCGGGCAGGTCGACCGAGATACGGTCGCCGGAGCGCACGGCATACTTTTTTGACAGGCATGTCTCGCCGTTCACGATTACGGCGCCGCCCTCGATCAGATGCGCACAGGCAGAGCGCGTGGGGCAGCCGTCGTTGGCACCCAGAAAGGCGTCGAGACGCTGGCCAGAGCAATCGTCGGCAACAAGAATATGGATGTCGGCCATTAACGCTCATTCCTTTCGCGAATCTTGCGGGCACGCTCCCCACGCTGCTTGGCTTTGCGCTTGGCGCGGGCCTCATCACGGGCATTGAGCTCGGCAGTCGCATCGACTTCGCGGGCCGCAGGGCTCAAGAACATGTAGCCGATGAGGGCAAGCACAACGCCTACGGTGATGCCGATATCGGCCACGTTAAAGACGGGAAAGCCGATGAAGGTGGTGGCAATAAAATCGGTCACAAAGCCAAAAGCCAGGCGATCGATCGCGTTGCCAATGGCGCCACCCACGACCATAGCCATGCCCACAACCTCCAAGCGAGCAAGCTGGGGCGTGCGAAGCAAGTACACGGCAATGGCGACAATGACCGCAAGCGCCAGCAAAGCGAACGCAACGCCATGCCCCTCGCCCATGCTAAAGGCAGCACCGATATTACGGACAAACATAAAGTCAATGACACCGGGGATGACGGTCACATGCAAAACGTCGCCCACGGCACGAACCGCAAGCTTGGTCAGCTGGTCAAGAAGCAGCACAACCAGCGCCACCCCACCAGCAACACCCAACCGCCAACGAAAAGGCGGCGTCATACCCCCAGCACGACCCAAATCAATCCCCTACCCTCAAAAACATCGAATTACGTTTAACGCAATTAACCATCTTATATTGCCACACGCAGAACGCACGACATATCCACCAACGCAAGCTAAATAACCAGCTAAAAACGAAAGCGGCATTCCGAAAAACAGAATGCCGCTTTTATTCAGCGGAGCAAATGGGCCGAAGGCGCCCAAATTCTCCCTATAACTAAAATGTCGAGTTGCCGTGCCTTAAAGAGCGTTCGCACACCTCTCGCAGATGTGAGAATGGCCGTTGTACTCGCCGACGGTGGTGCGATAGTTCCAGCAACGGTCGCAGCACTCGCCCTCGGCTGCCTCGATGGCAACGGAGAGTTCCTCGCCCTGGGTCAGCTCAACATCGGAAACGATGTAGAACTCGGCCAGGTCGACGGCCTTATCACCGGTCAGCAGCGCGTACATCTCGGCGGGAACGACCGCCTTGACGCGGACCTGCTGGCTCTTGGTGAAGGTACCGGCGGAGCGGGCATCCTCAAGGGCCTTGGTCACGGCGCTACGGAGCTCGAGTGAAGCCTCGAGCACGCCCTCAAACTCATTGGCCTCGTCGAACGTGATGGGCGACTTGTACCAATCGAGCAGCGCGGCGTACTTCTGGTGATCGACGCAGCCGGCGGGCGCATAGGCCATGGCCTCGTCAACCGTGTAGGACAGGATCGGCTGAAGGTCGCGCATGAGCATCGAGAAGAGCTCGGCCAGCACGGTCTGGGCGCTGCGGCGCTCGAGCGAGCCGGGCTTCTCACAGTACAGACGGTCCTTCAGGGCGTCGAGATACACGTTGGAGAGCTCGGTAACCACGAAGTCGTAGAGCGCACGGTAAGCGCGCGGGAACTCGTAGCAAGAGTAAGCGTCGTCGACCTCGGCCTGGACCTGGGTCAGACGGGCAACCATGAGCTTGTCGAGCGGCAACAGGTCGGCAAAGGCGACGCCGTCGGTCTCGGGCTCAAACTGGCCCTCGAGCTCGGAGAGCAGGAAGCGCAGCGTGTTGCGGAAACGACGGTAGGCATCGGACGTACGAGCGAGGATCTCGTGGTCGATGGAAACGTCGGAGCTGGTATCGACAGATGCAACCCACAGACGGATGATGTCGGCACCCATCTCGTCACAGACCTTGTTAGGGTCGATGACGTTACCGAGCGACTTGGACATCTTGCGGCCCTGGCCGTCGAGCGTGAAGCCCTGCGAGACGACCGCCTTATACGGAGCGTGGCCGTTGGCGCCCACCGAGGTGAGCAGCGAGCTCTGGAACCAACCGCGGTGCTGGTCGGAGCCCTCGAGGTACACATCCGCCGGATACTCCAGCTCGGGACGGTACTCGCAGACGGCCTTCCAAGAGACGCCGGAATCCCACCACACGTCGAGGATGTCCTTATCGGCCTTGAGGTGATGGCCGCCGCACTTGGGGCAGACGCAGGCATCGCCCAGGTAGCTCTCGGGAGCGTCGGTGAACCAGGCGTCAGAGCCCTTCTCGTGGAAGAGCTTGATGACGGCGTCGAGCGTAGCGTCGTTCATGACCTTCTCGCCGCAGTCGGCGCAGGTGTAGCTGGGGATAGGCACGCCCCAGTTGCGCTGGCGGCTGATGCACCAGTCGGGACGCTGCTCGACCATGGCGCCAATGCGGTTAGCCGCGTGGGCCGGATACCACTTGACGTTCTCGCGGACCTCTTTGCCAGCCTGCTCGCGCAAACCGGTCTTGTCCATCGAGACAAACCACTGGTCGGTAGCACGGAAGAGCACCGGATGCTTGCAGCGCCAGCAGTGCGGATAGCTGTGCGTGATCTTCTTCTCGAGGACCAGGGTGCCACGCTCGCGCAGGAACTCGATGATGTGCGGGTTGGCCTCATCGGTGTCCATACCGCTGAAGGGGCCACCGGTACCAAACTCCTCGCCGGTGTAGAACTTGCCGTCGTCATCGACCGGCATGCAGATGTCGGTAATGCCCTCCTTGAGGCAGGCAAAGTAGTCGTCGACGCCGTGGCCGGGCGAGTTGTGGACGATACCGGTACCGTCATCGACACCGACGTAATCGGCCAGCAGCGCCACGCCCTCAACACCGTCAAAGATCGGCTGCTTGTAGTGGATGTGGTGGAAGGTCTCGGCGGGAACCACATAGGGCTTACCGTCGACCATAACCGGGGTGTACTCCCAACCAAACTCCTCGCAGCACTTGGGAGCCAGGTCCTCGAGCATGACCTCGGCACGACCCTCGTGCTCAACGGCGACATAGGCGGCGCCGGGCTTAAGGGAAACGGCCTGGTCGGAGGGGATGGTCCACGGCGTGGTCGTCCAGATGATAAAGTCGACCGGGCCGTCGAAGTTCTCGAGGCCGGCGGGCTTGGAGGTCATCTCAAAGCGCACGAAGATGGACGGGCTCGTCTCATCGGAGTACTCGATCTCAGCCTCGGCCAGCGCGGTGTGGCAGTGCTTGCACCAGTGAACCGGCTTGTGGCCGCGATAAATCATGCCCTTATCGAACATGGCCTTGAAGACCTCGATATCGGCAGCATCATGCTGGTGATAGAGCGTCAGATAGGGGTTGTCCCAGTCGCCGAGCACGCCCAGACGACGGAAGCCGGCCTTCTGCAGCTCGATGTTCTCGACTGCGAACTCGTTGCAGAGCTCACGAATCTTGGCCGTGGGGGTCTGGTTGAACTTCTCGGTGCCGAGCTTCTCCTCGACCTTGTGCTCGATCGGCTGGCCGTGGCAGTCCCAACCGGGGACATAGGGAACCTCATAGCCCTGCATCATCCAGTAGCGGTTGATCATGTCCTTGGAGATCTTGTTCATGGCATGGCCGATGTGAATCGGGCCGTTGGCGTACGGAGGGCCATCGTGCAGCACGAACTTCTTGTGACCCTCGTTCTTCTTCAGAACCTGCTCGTAGACCTTGTTGTCCTGCCAGTCCTTGAGTCGCTTGGGCTCGGACTTGGAAAGACCGGCACGCATGGGAAAACCGGTCTTGGGCAGATTCATCGTCTGCTTGTACTCGTTTGCCACGGTACCCCTTTCTTGTCATGGGCGCGCACGCCCTCTGGGCACCAAAAAAGCGCCCGTCCCTACAAGCTGGGACGAAGCGCCACAAAACGGGCAGACTGCCCGTAAAAGCTCTTCGCTTAACCACCCAGCTTAGATGCCCTCGCCCGCATATTCGCGAGCTCGCATCCGTTACTCGGCTGGTCTGTATCGACGACCATCTCGGCGATGTCTACTAAGACGTGCCTATGCGGCTCGTCCGTTGGGACCGCAGCTCCGGGGTGATTTTCATCGGTCGCATGCACGGGTTCTCAGCGCTTCCCGCTCTCTGTAGCATGCGGACGGCCGACTACTCGTCCCCATCAACGCTTATGCGGAGTATGCTAGCACGTTCCGCGCCGGCGAAAAACCCTCAACACTGGTTTTATACGTTCGAAATTTCTCGCGACCGAGGACCTTCTCTAGGAGCAAAATACCTGAAAGCACTCTATCGAACGAAAGAAGGCACCTATGCGCACGATTGGAATGAGCGACTACACCGTTGGCGAGGATTGCTTTACCGAGCTACCCGCCGCACTGGCGGAGTACGGCGCGAAGAAGGTCGCCATCATCGGCGGCAAGCGAGCCCTGGCTGCGGCGCTGCCGGGCATCGAGGCGACGCTTGAAGGTACCAATGTCGAGATTCTGGAGACGCGCGTCTACGGCACCAACAGTACGCGTGCCAATATCGCCAAGGTCGTGAACTCCCCTGCATGCCAGGAGGCCGATGTGCTCATCGCGTGCGGCGGCGGCAAGGCGCTCGACACCGTCAAGACCGCGGCCATCGAGCTCAAGAAGATCGTCTTTACCGTCCCGACGATCTGCTCCAACTGCTCTGCTGCGACCGCCATTGCCGTCGTGTATAACGACGATGGCTCGCTCGAGGGCTATTCGTATCCCAACCGCCCCGCGCACATCTTCATCAACCCCAAGATCATCGCCGAGGCACCGGCCGAGTACTTCTGGGCCGGCGTGGGCGACGCCCTGTCCAAGCAGCCCGAGGTCGAGTACGCCACGAGCGCCGGCAACCTGGAACACACGGCCGGCCTTGGCCTGGCGCTCGCCCACACCTGCTCCGAGCCGTTGTTCACCTACGGCGTCCAGGGCCTCGAGGATGTGCGCCAGGACCTGTCGAGCGAAGCCGTCAAGCAGATCGCGCTCGACATCGTGGTCAACACGGGTTACGTCTCGAACCTCACGAACCAGAACGATTACTACTACAACTCGAGCGTGGCGCATGCGTTCTACAACGCCACCTGCAGCATCCCGCGCGAGGGAACCTATCTGCACGGCGAGGTCGTGAGTCTGGGCGTGCTGGTACTGTTTGCCTATACGGGTGATACCGAGAACCTCAAGCGCTACGCCGCCTTTAACAAGCAGATGGGCCTGCCCGTGACGCTTGAGCAGGTCGGGCTTTCCGAGTCCGATATCCCCGCCCTGTGCGAGTATGCGCACGCCACCAACGAGTGGAAGCAGGGAAACCCCGAGCCCTTCACCGACGAAAAGTTCGCCGCCGCCATCAAGGCTGCCAACACCTACGGCCACACGCTCTAGGACTGGCCCAAAACCACCACAAAGGGGACAGGCACCTTTCTGGTGGTCTTTTATTGCTCCAGCATTCAGTTCGTACTCGAACCCGATTCTTTACGAGAAAGGGTTCGGGTACGTTTTTTGT
>URJD01000118.1 GCA_900548075.1 uncultured Collinsella sp. | reverse complement strand
CCGAGCTGGAGGCAAAGCTCGCCGCCATGGATCCCGAGAAAGCGGCCAAGGTCCGTGCGGCGCTTGCCGCCAAGGCCGCCCGCGACAAGCAGAAAAAGGAGGCGTAAGGCCCATGGCACATCGCTCCGTTATTCCGTTTGGCCCGCAGCACCCGGTGCTGCCCGAGCCGCTCCATCTGGACCTGGTGATCGAGGACGACCGCGTCATCGAGGCAATTCCGCAGATCGGTTTTGTGCACCGCGGACTCGAGAAGCTCACCGAAAAGCGCGACATGCATCAGTTTGGCTACATCGCCGAGCGCATCTGCGGCATCTGCGCCGTGGGCCATAGCTGCGGCTATGCCAGCGCCTGCGAGCGCATGCTCGGCATCGAGGTGCCCGGCCGCGTGCAGTATATCCGCACCATTTTGCACGAGCTTTCGCGCATCCACTCGCATTTGCTGTGGCTGGGCCTGCTCGCCGATGCCTTTGGTTTTGAGGCGCTGTTCTATCGTTCGTGGACGCTGCGCGAGCAGATTCTCAAGATCTTCGAGAGCACGTGCGGGGGCCGTGTGATTCTGTCGATCAACGAGATCGGCGGCCTTAAGCACGACATCGATGACTCCGAGCTGGCAGGTATTGTCCAGACGCTCGATGCCATGCGTCCTGACTACGAGGCCCTGGTGCATACGTTTTTGGACGACAACAGCTGCGGCGAGCGCCTGCATGGCGTGGGCGTGATTAGCAAGAAAGACGCGCTGGAGCTTTCGATGGTCGGTCCGTTTGGGCGCGCATCGGGCGTGGATTACGACGTGCGCATGTTTGACGACGGTGCCTATGCGGATCTGGCTGCGTTTGAGCCCATCGTTGCTACCGATGGCGATTGCTATGCCCGCTGCCAGGTGCGCTGTGCCGAGGTCACGCAGGCCATGGACATCATTAAGGAGCTTGTGGGCAAGATTCCGCACGACGGGATCGGCGGGCGCACCAAGCTTACGCCGGCCGACGGCGCACGCGGCGAGGTTGTGATTGAGCAGCCGCGCGGCGAGGCGTATTACTATGTGCGCGGTAACGGCACCAAGAACCTGGACCGCTTCCGCGTGCGCACGCCGACGTCGCAGAACCTGGCGGGTCTGACACATGCGCTGCAGGGCGTGCTCCTTGCCAACGTGCCCATGATTATCCTGACCATCGACCCCTGCATTAGCTGCACGGAAAGGTAGGCGCGGCATGAGTTTGCTGACATTTGCCAAGACGGCCTTGGGTTCTATGGTCAAGCAGCCGGTCACGGTGTGCTATCCGCAGGAGAAGCTGACGGCGCCCGAGCGTTTGCGCGGACATATCGTCAACGACATGGACGTGTGCATCTGCTGCGGCATGTGCGCACGTCGCTGCCCGGCGGGCGCGCTCGCGGTCGATCGCAAGGGCGGGACGTGGTCGATCGACCCGTATGCCTGCGTGGTGTGCGGTGAGTGCATCGAGGGCTGCCCCAAGCACTGCCTGACTATGGACACCGCCCGCACCCCAGTCGCAGCGGACAAGACTCCCACAGTAGAAACCAAGCCGGAATAGCGCTGGAATAGGGGCCGGTATAGCGCTGGAATGGGGGCCGGCGGGGCGAAAATGCCCCGCCGGCCTCGCGCTTAAACGCGCGGTGGAGCCGCCGTGAACAAAACTATGCCGGATTACTACGATAAATTGCCTACCCCCAACCACACCGCATTCGGCAAAACCAAAACCGCAGGTAGACGGCTTGCAATTTTGCGAAAAAGTCACGCTTGATTGGTGGCCTCGTTTTTATCGTAGTAAACCGGCATAGTTTTGAAATGGCATCATATCCGTAACAGCCCTTGATCCCCCATGGACGGGGGGATGGATCATTTTGGCCTCGCGAGGGCCGCCGCGTGACCCGTCTGCCACGAAATGGGCCCATCTACTACGTTTAGGCTGCTACCCTCAACCATGACGAACAACGCAAAAACAAAACCGCAGGTAAAATGCCTGTGGTTTTTCATGAAACGCGGTTATGGTCAGGGGTATCGGGTCAGACGTAGTAGATGGGCTAGTTTTGTGGCGAGCGCCATCGACTGCTCCCTTGGGGATGGGGGAAACGGGCCCTTTTGTCCCGTCAATCTTAAGTCGCACCTGTTTTCCTGCGAAAACCCTCGTGTCTCAACTTTGGTGAGACATTTGTCTCACGCTCAAAACGGAATCTGGAACATGTGTCACCTGCCCAAATTGTGTCTCATTCCGTAACTTTAGGCTGATGCAAGGTCTGAGCCTGCGAGAAGGGAGACGCGATGGGTAAGTACACGAGGGGTCTCTTGGCGGTGATACTGGCCGTAGTGCTGGTATTGCCGGCTGCAGCATTTGCCATGCTGCCCGAGGCCAACGCCAGATCCAGCACAGGAATGGACGGACCGGCAGCAAGCGGAACGGTCGTCGACTACGACACCAGCGACCACTGGCAGTACTGGGCCGGCGGCTATGACGGCAAAGAAGTAACAACTCAAAACGTCGGCCGAATCTGGACCGACAAGACGGTCAAGGCTGTCGAGGGCGGAGAGTCAGATTTCCTGACCACGCTGTCTGCTATCTCTTCGACATCCGATACGACGGTTTCCGGCAAGCCGCTCGACATTGTGATGGTGCTGGATGCTTCCGGCTCGATGGATGACCCCATGGGTAAGCGCGACGACACAAAGCGTATCGATGCGCTGAAGACGGCCGCCAATAGCTTTATTGACACTATCGCAACGCAAAACGAAAGCATTGCAGATCCGTCCAAGCAGCATCAAGTTGCCATCGTTAAGTTTGCGGGCACATATTCCACTGCGGTCGGCAACAGTAAGGATAGAAACGGCTACAACTACTCGCAGACCATGAAGAAGCTGACGCTCTGCAAGGGCGAGGACGCGGAGAGCCTTAAGAGTACGATCGACTCCATCAGTCCCGCTGGCGCCACGCGAGCCGATTACGGCTTACAACTGGCTGAGGGCATTTCGTCTGATCGCGCCGACGCCAAGAAGGTCGTCGTCTTCTTCACCGATGGCTCGCCCACGAGTTGGGACGAATTCGAGAACGAGGTTGCCAATGACGCTATCAACAGCGCCAAGAAGATCAAGGATAAAGGTGCCGACATTTATACGATCGGTATCTTTAGCGGCGTAAACCCCAGTGCCGAGCCCACGGATGGACGTACAAGCAACGAGAATAAGTTCATGCATGCCGTGTCGAGCAACTATCCTGCCGCCTCATCCAGCATTTCTTTCTGGCGCGAATGGACCATCAACTTTGGTGCACGTGCGGAAAACTCCGGTTACTACAAGTCGGCAACTAGCGCCGCTGAGCTCGAGAAGATCTTCGAAGAGATCTCGGGAAGCATTATCCAGACTGGTTATCCGACCGAAGTCCATGACGGTTATGGCGAGCATGAGTCCGGCTACATTACGTTTACTGACGAGCTGGGCGACTTTATGCAGGTCGACAACTTTACGTCTGTCGTGTACAACGGCGAAACGTTTGCCAAACCGGCAATAAAGACTGAGGGCAATGTCGACACCTATACATTTACTGGTGCCGCCGCGAACTTGGTTATCACCGTTCAGCATGCCGAAGAGGGCAAGCCTCAGACCGGCGATATCGTAACGGTTAAGATTCCTGCGTCGCTGATTCCGCTGCGCCACTTTAAGATCACCGACGGCGTGCTTACGGTCGACAATACTGAGCCCATTCAGGTGAACTACACCTCAAGCGTTAAGAAAGAAGCGCTCGATAACCTGTTTACGCCCAAGAACGTAAAGGGGCTCGAGGACTACATCAAGAGCAATACGACCACCGCGGAGAACGGTTCCAAGACCGTTAACTTCTACGCGAACAAGTGGAACGCTGGCGCGCTGGGCGACACGATCGCGAACTTTGAGCCTGCCGACACCAACCGCTATTACTATTTCCAGAAGCAGACTCCCATTTACACGGATAAGAACTGCACGACGCCCGCAACGGGTTCGCTGGCTGTCGGTAGCAAGTATTACTACAAGGATGAGTTTGAGGCGCTGGGCGCAGACGGAAAGGCCGAATCCCGTACTGCTGTTATTGAGTTTGCCGGTGAACACGCTGCGAACTTTGAGGGCGCCGTCGTGCGCGACGCGAGTGGAAACCTGTCGTTTAGCAAGGGAACCGCACGCCTGGCCTTTATTGATGAGCTCCACACCACCAAGGAGAGCGTGGGCGGTAACCTCACCGGCACCGTGACCGACGTGCTCAACCCCAAGTGGAACAACATGTCTGCAAAGGCGAACGCCACAGAGGTTGACGTCCATCTGGGCAACAACGGCAAGATTAGCTATAAGTACGACATGACGCCGACAACGGTGGATACCAAGGCCAGCTTTGGCCTGACCAAGGTGCTCGAGGGTCGCGATTGGACGGATGCGGACGAGTTTAAGTTTGAACTCTCCGCGACGTCCGAGAATGACGCCCCGATGCCCGCACCCGCGACCGCGACCGTGACCAATGCCGACCTGGACGACAATGGCAAGGCAGCTATTGACTTCGGCGAGATCACCTTCAACAAGCCGGGCGAGTACACCTATGAGGTCCGCGAGGTCAAGGGCGACGCCGGTGGCATTACCTACAGCAAGAACGTTGTCACGTTCAAGGTGACTGTGACGGTTAACGCCAAGGGCGAGCTTAAGGCCGACGTTGAAAAGACCTCGGGTGAGACTAAGTTCACGAACACCTATAGCGCCAAGACGGAAACCCCGCGGACTCTTGAGGCTACCAAGACGCTCACGGGGCGCCTGATGGCCGACGGTGAATTCAAGTTTACGTTGAGCTACGCGGGGCACGACGAGGTCCTGCTGAACGCAACCAACAAGAGTGGCAAGGTTGAGTTCGGTCCGCTGACGTACACGACCAAGTCGCTTGTCAAGCTTGTCGAGGAAGACAAGGCGTCGTTTGACGCCAGCGCAGATAAGCCCACGTGGACTATTCATTACATTGCTGCCGAGCAGACCGGCGAGCTGCCTGCGGGCGTGAGCGCTACCACGGCGGCAATTGACGCATATGTGACCGTTGCCGACAACGGCGATGGTACCCTGACGGCGACGGCTGTCTACGGCGACGCCGGCAACGAGTTTGTGAACTCCTACACTGCCGCGCCTGTCGAGGTATCGCTTGTGGGCAAGAAGAATCTGCAGGTTCCTGATGGCCTGACCCCGGCTGACATTGCCGGCAAGTTCACCTTTACCGTGACCGGTGAAGAGGGCGCACCCATGCCCGCGAACGCGAGCGTGACCAATGATGCCAAGGGCAAGGTCGACTTTGGCAAGATCGCCTTTACGCTCGACGACCTTAACAAGGCTCTGGGCGAGAAGCGCGAGAAGCGCGAGCACACCTTTACCTACACCGTGACCGAGTCCGGTAAGGTTGCTGGCGTGACCAACGACGCCAACGCCACGCGCAAGGTTTCCTACACCGTGACCGATGACGGCAAGGGTAATCTGAGCGTATCCCACAAGCCAGACGGCGATGTGGCATTTACGTTCACCAATGCCTATAACGTGAAGCCTGTCGAGGATCGGATCACCGCGACCAAGGTCCTGACCGGGCGCGACATGACTGAGGGCGAGTTCTCCTTCGAGCTCGTCGAGGGCGAGGGCAAGGACGCCAAGGTCGTTGCCACCGGCAAGAACGCCGCCGACGGCACGATTACGATGAGCCCCGTGAAGTACGACAAGGCTGGAACGCACACCTACACGCTGCGCGAGGTCAACGGCGGAACCACCAGCAAGGGCGTCACCTACAGTGATGCCAAGTTCACCATCGTGACGACCATCACCGATAACGGCGACGGTACGCTCAGTGCCACGCATGTTCTGAAGGACGTCAAGGTTGCCGAGTTCAAGAACTCCTACAACGTGACCCCCAAGAGCTCCAGCGTCACCGACCTGA
>URJD01000117.1 GCA_900548075.1 uncultured Collinsella sp. | reverse complement strand
GGGCGAGGCCGAGCCCGTGGGCTTTGTGACCATCCGCGACGAGATTCGTACTTCGGCGGCCGAGACTATCGGCTACTTTAACGAGCAGGGCGTGACCCTCAACGTGATCAGCGGTGACGACCCCCGCACAGTGTCGTCGATCGCGCGCGTGGTGGGCGTGCCCGGGGCGGATGCGTACGTGGACGCCACGACGCTCGATACGCCGTCTAAGCTCGATGCCGCAGTGGACCGCTACCACGTCTTTGGCCGTGTGACGCCGCAGCAGAAGCGTGAACTCGTGCAGGCGCTCAAGCGCCGCGGGCACACCGTGGCCATGACGGGCGACGGCGTCAACGACGTGCTGGCGCTCAAGGAGGCCGACTGCTCCGTGGCTATGGCCGCCGGCTCCGATGCCGCGCGCAATGTTGCCGAGATCGTGCTCGTCGACAACGACTTTGCCTCTATGCCCGCCGTGGTGGCCGAGGGCCGTCGCTCCATCAACAACCTGCAACGCTCGGCTTCGCTGTTCCTGACCAAGACGCTGTTCTCGATGGGCCTGGCGGCCCTCTGCATCGCGCTGCCGCCGTATCCCTTCGAGCCCATCCAGATGACGCTCATCAACTTCTTCTGCATCGGCGCGCCGGGCTTTGTGTTGGGCCTGGAGCCCAACAATGCTCGCGTGAAGGGGTCGTTCCTGACAAACGTGCTCAAGCGGGCACTGCCGGCGTCGATTGCGGTCATTTTGGCCGCGGCACTCGATATCTTTGTGGCGCGCGTGTTTGGCTTTAGCCAGCTCACGCTGTCCACGATGTGCCTGCTTACGTCGTGCGCGGCGAGCGTCAGCCTCATCTGGCGCATCTCGCAGCCGCTCACGCCCTTACGTGTGGTGCTCTTTGTGTTTGTGGTCGCCGGCATCCTGGTGGGCGTTATCGGATTCCCAGAGCTGCTGTCTATTGCCAACCTGTCGATGGGCCAGATGGTTATCTTGGCTGTCATCGTGGTCTTTACCTGCTCGGTGTTCTTTAAGCTCGCCACGATGATGGATTCGCTCAAGCCGCGTCGTCGTCATGCTGCAACTGGTTTTGGCCGCGGTGTGCGCGTCCACCTGGGTCGCGGTGGCGGCAAGGTGAGCTCGACGGGTTCGACGGCCGAGCGTTTTGCCAAGCGCTTCGCCGCCGACATGGCGCAGCGCCGTGAAGATCGCACCGCTCGCGAGGCCGAGGCCCGCGCACTCGAGGGCGTGGCCCAGGCCCAGCCCAAGAAAAAGAAGAGTACCGGAGCCAAGCGCTCTCGCGTGACCAAGTCCGCCCAAGGCATCAAAGTCTCGATGCCAAGCAAAAAGAAGAAGTAACTACGTGCCCTGGCGATGTTGAATTGGTGCCTTGCTCCTGTGGGGCCGTGGCGATGTTATGCTCTAACCTCGATTGTTTGAATTGCTTCGAAAAGAGGATGCCGTGATCTGCCCGCATTGCCTTAAGACTATCGAGGACGGCGCCTCGTTCTGCCCCTACTGCAACGCCTATGTGGGTCCGGGCGATGGCCCCGAGCACACCGAGTTCGTGTTCTGCGAGGGCTGCGGTGCCCGTCTTTCTCCGCATGATCGTACGTGTCCCAAATGCGGACGCCCCGCTCCGGGCATCCTTTCCGAGGATGCGGCCGCATCCGACCTGGCAGCGGGCCGCACGGCGGGTTTTCCGCGCCTAACGCAAGAGCAGATCGATACCGAGGTGCCTCATGCGCCCGCCTCTGCCGCTGCGGTGCTTTCGGACGCCGCCGATCCTAACGAGACCTGCGTGCTGCCGGCTTTCGATAAGGATTTCGGTATTCCCAAGGTCGATATTCCCACGCCGGTTTCCTTGCACGACGATGCTCAAAAACCCAAGCGCAAGGTGCATCCCGACGAGGACGCTTATCACAAGCACAAGCGTCATATCCCTAAGCCGCTCATCGTCATCGCGATCCTTGCCTTTGTGTGCGGTGGTGCCTATTGGTTCGTGACGACCGATCCCATGGGTGTCATGCCTGGCCTCTATGACCAGTTTGGCCAAGCCGCGCAGACGACCTTCCCCACGCGCCAAAAGGGCGAGGCGACTGAGGACGATACCAAGCAGGACGATTCTGCCGAGGTGGTGCAGGAAGAAACCGTGCTGACCGATGATCAGCTCTATACCAGGCTCGACGGTCTGTATCAGACCATCGTGTCCTACGGCGACGAGGACCAGATCGGCGAGGTCATCGATTCCTTTAACAACGGTTATCTCCGAACGCCGCTGTCCACCCGTCAGGAGCTGTCGCAGAGTGCCTACGCCCTGCGCGACCAGATCAAAAAGACGCAAGATGAGCTCAACAACCTTAAGTACCAGGACGATACGGTCTATGCGGATGACATCGCCCACTTAAAGCAGCTTGCCGAGTGGATGTACGAGCGTGTCGACGTGATCTGCCAGAGTTGGGACATCTCGCTGGCCATTCCCGATGGCGAGTCGATGAGTTCCCACCAAAGCGAGATCCTGGCTCCCATCGCGCAGGGCGGCAACAGCGCGCTGAACCAGTACGACGCCAATGTGGGTTCCTGGAAGCCGCAGCAGCGTTCCTAAAATTAGTTCGCCATAGTCGGCATAACCTACGTGCGCAATTGATGTAAGCCTGTGCTTATTGCTACAATTCGTACAAATATGCTTTAAACGCACGAGGAAGGAACCACATGTTTGGTTTTAAGAAAGAGCTCTACACGCCCGAGTATCAGCTTGCCGGCGACGAGTGCGCCGTAATCGAGACGTCGAAGGGTACCATCAAGGTCAAGTTTGACGGCGAGGGCGCTCCCATTCATGTCGCGAACTTCTGCGAGCTTTCCACGATGGGCTTCTATGATGGCCTTAAGTTCCATCGCTATGTGCCCGGTTTTGTCATCCAGGGCGGCGACCCCAATACCCGCGACATGTCCGGCGCCGACGTCGCTGCCGGTCTTGAGGGCCCCGACGGCATGCCCGGTACCGGTGGCCCCGGCTACTGCATCAAGGGCGAGTTTGCCACCAATCCGCGCAACAGCCATGTCGATGGCGCCCTTGCCATGGCACGCTCCATGGACCCCGATTCCGCGGGTTCGCAGTTCTACTTCTGCCTGGGCGCCCAGCATAACCTCGATTCCGGTTACACCGTCTTTGGTACCACGGTCGAGGGTCTCGATGTGATTTCGCAGCTGCGTGCCGGCGACGAGATCGTCCATGTCGAGATCGTTCACGAGTAAAGGGGATTTCCTTGAATAGCCAGCTGATCCAACAGGGCCGCGCCGCTTACCGCGCGGGTGATTTTTCCGCTGCAGCCCAGATGCTTGGGGCGGCAAAGACTCCCGATGAGATTATGGGCGAGGCCGATCACCTTCGCGGCAACGCCTTGATGCACCTGGGCATGTATGCCGAGGCCGCCGAGGCCTACGCCGCCGCCCTCAACGACGGCACCTATGGCAAGCGCGGCGCGCTGCTCACCAACCGCGGCAAGGCGCTCGCCGCCGTGGGCGACTACACGACGGCCGCTCAGGCGTTCTCTGCTGCTACGCAGGACGCTTCTTATGCCACGCCGTTCAAGGCCTATCTGGGCCTGGGTAACGCGCTGTTCCAGTCGGGCGACTATGCCAACGCGGGTACTGCCTTCCGTCAGGCTGCCATCGATGGCGCCAATCCGGCTCCTGCCGCCGCGCTCGGCGAGCTCGGTCGTTGCTTCATCAAGCTCGGCCGTCCGGCGGATGCCGTGGAGACCTACCGCACGGCTATCGACTTTGCCGGCCCCCGCGACGACACGCGCGCGCTCAACGCCGGCATGGGTCAGGCGCTTTCTGCCGCCGGCCGTCCCTCCGACGCACTCGACGCCTTTAACGCCGCTACTGCCGATGGCATCTACCAGCTCACCTCCGAGCAGGCCGATGAGCTTGCCCGCGTGCACGATTCGCTTGCCGCGCTGTCTGCCCAGACGGCTATGGCCACGGCTCCGGCGCCCGCGATGGACGCTCCTGCCGTCGATCCGCTCGATCCTACGGGCGCGACCGGTCAGTTTATGCCCGATCCCTCGGACACCGGCTTCTTTACGCTGTCCGAGTCCGAGATGGTCCAGCAGGACCGTCAGGATCGTAAGCAGGCCAAGGTCCGTCGTCGCCATCGCCACACGGGTCTTAAAGTCTTCATTGTGCTGCTTCTGCTCATTTTGATCGCCGCGGGCGGTCTGGGCTTTGCCTACACGCGCGGCTTTGGCTTCCCGTCTCAGGAGTCTGTGGTTACCGATCTGTTCCAGGCTGCCGGCGACGGCGACACCGCAAAGGCCGAGTCTTGCCTGGCCTCGAGTTTGTCCGAGGACGCTAAGTCGATGATCATCTCCTCGATTCCGCAGGGTGCCGCCGTGTCCGTCGAGGGCATGGACCAGTCCATGACCGAGACGACCGCCAAGGTCAAGGCATCGCTGTCCAAGGGCGGCGAGCAGGAGTACACCGTCAAATTCGTGCGCTCCGACAACCATATCGGCTGGGCCGTTTCCTCGCTCGATATGGATTTCTCGGCTGCTGACAACCAGTAGTGACCTTATGGGATTTAGCTTTGCCCGGCGCTTCACCGCAAGTGAGGTGCCGGGCTTGCGCTAGTATGATGAGCTAGTAGTTTTCCAGCAATCATCCAACACATCAGGAGTTGCGTTGTTTTCTTTGATGGATATGTTCTTCGGTAGCTATGCGGGCGATCTTGCCATCGACCTCGGCACCGCAAATACGCTTGTCTCCGTGCGCGGCAAGGGCATCGTCATTCGCGAGCCCTCTGTAGTCGCCATCGACAAGAACGACGAGCGCATCCTAGCGGTCGGTATCGAGGCAAAGCGCATGCTCGGCCGTACGCCCGGCAACATCGTGGCCGTTCGTCCCCTGAAGGACGGCGTCATCGCCGACTTCGATGTTACCGAGGCTATGCTTCGCTACTTTATCGACAAGGCGTCTGAGAAGCGCTATCCGTGGACTCCGCGTCCGCGTGTTGTCGTCTGCGTTCCCTCCGGTGTCACGTCGGTCGAGAAGCGTGCCGTCTTTGAGGCCACGATCCAGGCCGGGGCCCGCCAGGCCTATCTGATCGAGGAGCCCATGGCTGCCGCTATCGGCGCCGACCTGCCCGTCGAGGAACCCACCGGCTCCATGGTCATCGACATCGGTGGCGGTACCACCGAGGTTGCCGTTATCGCCATGGGCGGCATCGTCGTCTCGCAGTCCATCCGTATTGCCGGTGACGAGTTCGATCAGGCCATCCTCACGCACGTTCGCGATGCCTATAACCTGGCCATCGGCGAGCGTACGGCAGAGGACATCAAGATCAAGGTCGGCTCCGCCGTGCCGCTCAAGGACGAGCTCGACGTCGAGGTCAACGGCCGCGACGTGATCACCGGTCTGCCCAAGACTGTGCGCATCGAGAGCGAGGAGATCCGTCGCGCGCTCAACAAGCCGCTCGACGAGATGGCCAAGGCCGTCAAGGACGCCCTCGACGCTACGCCTCCCGATCTTGCCTCTGACCTTATGTACTACGGCATTTTGCTGACCGGTGGTGGCGCGCTGCTACGCGGTCTCGACGTACGCCTGCGCGATGAGACCGGCGTTTCGGTCAATGTCAGCCCCACGGCGCTCGATAACGTCGTTAACGGCTGTGCCCGCGTGCTCGAGGCCAATGCGTTTGATGGCGGCTTCGTCCAGACCAATGCTTAATTTCCAAAAGGTGGATTCCATTTGGCACGATCTTCGGGTTTCTCCACAAATCTGAATACCAAGCGACAATCAACGGGTATGCGCCCGTTGATTGTTTTCAGCCTGATTTCGGTGTTGCTGCTCACATTTTATATTCGTGAGGGTGAGGCCGGGCCGATTCATGCCGTGCGTTCGGGCGTAACGACGATTACCTCGCCGGTGCGCTTTGTGGGCTCGGCCGTGGCGGCTCCCTTCAATGCGATCGGTAACGTGTTCTCTAACCTTACGGCGTCGCAGGACACGCTTGACGAGCTTAAGAAGCAAAACGAGGAACTGACCTCTAAGGT
>URJD01000116.1 GCA_900548075.1 uncultured Collinsella sp. | reverse complement strand
GCTCCTGCCGATCGCGTAATCGAGGTTCTCGCCGGTAATACCTGCGGTATGAAAAAGACCTCCTGCGCCGACCAGCTTACACGCGCTATCGAGGCCGCTCGCGCCGAGATCGCCTAATGGGTATCGCCGATCACATCAAGAACGGAATATCGCGTCGCGGCTTTGTACTCGGTGGGGCTGCCGCGGGCGCTGCCACGGTGCTTGCCGGATGCTCGAAAAAAACGGGCACCAGCGATGATGCCGCCGGTGAGCCGCAGGTTATCAAGGACGATTCCAAAATCATCTCGATTACGGATGAGTACGAGGCAGTCGACATCGATCTTGAGCCGGCGGCGTCGTGGACGCTGCCTCTGGGTACGCTGCTGTACTACTGCGACGGCGATTACGCCGCGGCGATGATGGCGCCCGCATCGGCACTGCACGCCAACACACTCGGTGTGCTCAACCTGGGCGATGGCTCGCTTACCACATTAATCGAGGATCCTATCGAGGGCACGGGATATGCATTCTACGATGTCCGTGCCGGCGACGGCGTATTCGCGTGGGTTGAGATGAACTTTGCCAATTCATCGTGGAAGCTCTACGCTCAAAATCTGTCGGGCGCTTCGCTCTCTGGCGACGTGGTTGAGCTCGATCGAGGTGGCAAGGACTATGATCCGCCCCTGTTTACGGCGTTCGGCTCATCGGTTATCTGGTATAAAATGCCTTCGGCAGGCGGCAATAAAACGAGTAGTGATTCGTTTTGCTATCGTCGCTCGCTTGATGAATCCAAGGCCGAGGCAATTTGGAAATCGACGGGCCGCTTTGCATCGGCCCCGCGCGCGAGCGACGGCATTTTGACCATCTCGCCGCGTGTCCGCAACGACGAGGGCGTCTACTACGGCATAACGGCAATCGATCTGACCGACGGCAACAACACCAAGCGTGCCCAGCTGGTCCTCCCTTCGTCAGTTTCGCCTTTCGAGGCCGTATATATGGGCGATACCTTCGTGTTTTCTATCGAGGCGACCTATAGCGGTGTGGGCAGCCTAGGCAACATGGGCACGTATATCGGTAATGAGGGAGGGCCGTACCTCTTTCTGTCACGCGAGCCGCTCGCATGTGCGGCTGGCAAGAAGAATAAATACCTTGTTAAGGTACAGGCGTCGCATTTCCTGATCGACACCTCTGCCAAGACCTATGGCTCGCTGCTGTCGCCCGACCGCGCTTTGGAGTATGGCGATTATCCAGCTACGGCGGGAAAATCGGACTCATTCCTTACGTACGCCACGGTGCGCAACAGCCAGGGTATACCAGAGACGGTCACTGCACGCCTATTTTCTCTTTAAGCTTAGAGGGGTTAAAAAGGCGCCAACAGGGGAATAAACGCGTTGTAATTGTGAGTACCGCCTGCCGAGCTGCCGCGTCATAGCGGCATCCGGCGGGCTCAGGTGCGTTAAAATGGGCTTGTTCTTAGCTAATTGAGACAGGGGGGCCGTGTTATGGCTTCAGATGCAAAAAAGATTCTGCTGGTCGAGGATGAGAAGGCAATCCGTGACGCCGTCGCTGCCTATCTCGAGCGCGAAGGCTACTGGGTTGTGGGCGTCGGCGACGGCCAGTCCGCGATCGAGGAGTTCGAGAAGCATCAGTTCGACCTGGTCGTGCTCGACCTTATGCTCCCCAAGATCCCCGGCGAGCGCGTTTGCCGCACCATTCGCGATACCTCGGATGTCCCCATCATCATGCTGACGGCTAAGGGCGAGATCGAGGACCGTATTATCGGTCTTGAGCTCGGCGCCGACGACTATCTGATTAAGCCGTTCTCGCCGCGCGAGCTCGTCGCCCGCGTTCGCGCTCTGTTCCGCCGTGCCCATCAGGCCGACGAGCCCGCCGTCGAGGTACTCGACTTCGGCGATCTGGTCATCGATATCTCGGGCCACAAGATCTTGGTCGAGGGCAAGGAAGTCGATCTGACGGCTTCCGAGTTCAAGCTGCTCACCACGCTTGCCCGCCATCCTGGCCGTGTGTATAACCGCATGGAGCTGGTCGAGAAAGTGCTCGGGTATGACTTTGAGGGTTACGAGCGCACCATCGACAGCCACGTGAAGAACCTTCGCGCCAAGCTGGGCGATGATCCCAAGAAGCCCAAGTGGCTCTACACCGTCCATGGTGTCGGCTATCGTTTCGAGGCTCCGGCCAAGACCGATAAGTCGGACGAGAAATAGGGAAATCACATATGACACCTGCGCGCTTTGAAATCGGACAAAAGCACAAGCAGGAGAGCGAGGCGGGTTCCAAGGCTAGTTGGAACACGCCTCGTTCCGATTCACGGCCAACGATGAGCTATCCCTCGCGCATGGCACTTGCTTTTGCTCTGACATCGCTCATGACGGTATTGGTGCTGGTGGGTGTTGTCTCCGTTGTGTGGGGCACGGTCTTTTCGGATTACACACGCTCCAATATCGTCGAAATCGCAAATTCCGCTGCCGAGAAGTTGGCAACCTCATATGAGGAAAACGGCTCTTGGACCGCGGGAGAACTGCGCACGGTCGCAACGTCGAGTTTGGTTTCCGACGATCTGGGTATGCAGGTCGTCAATAAAAAGGGCGTGATCGTTTATGACGATTCCTGGCCTTCGGCAAGCGCCACCGCCGATGTGCGCGAAAACCAGGCTACGACCGACGACACGAGCGGCAAGAGGGCATCGCATAGCCCGGTCTCGTCTGCTCCAACCGACTCCGATAGCGTTGCTAACGTCGAGATTGTAACGTCTTCCGGCGAGCATGTCGGACAGGTAAAGCTGTGGGCCATCGGCTCCGACGCTCTGCTCACCAAGGCGGACTCTGCGTTTAGGGAGAAGACCTTTAACGCCATGGCCCTCGCCGCGGTTGTTGCAATCTGCATTTCGGTCGTTATCGGATCGCTCGTGTCGCGCATGCTCACCAAGCCGATTCATCGCATCACCAGTACCGCAAAGCAAATCCGTGACGGCGACCTGTCGGCTCGCACGGGACTGCGCGGTGATGACGAGATCGATCAGCTGGGTGAGACCTTCGATGAGATGGCCACTTCGCTCGAGAAGGATATGAAACATGAGAAACGCCTGACCTCAGACGTTGCACACGAGCTTCGCACGCCGCTTATGGCCATGCTCGCAACGGTCGAGGCCATGCAGGATGGCGTGTATCCCACCGACGATGAGCATTTGGAGACCGTTGCTTCCGAGACGCGTCGCCTGGCTCGTCTGGTGCAGCAGATGCTCGACCTGTCGCGCATGGAAAACAGCACGGCTCCGCTCAACCTTGAGCCGGTGGACATGGTTCCTTTCGTGCGTTCCATCGTCAATGCCCAGGAGCGCCTGTTCGTCGACCGCGATCTGCGCCTGCGCTTTGCTGACGAGACCCAAGGTCACGACGATGTCGTCGAAGCCGATCCCGACATGATCACGCAATGCGTTATCAACCTCATGAGCAACGCCATGCGCTACACCCCCGAGGGCGGTTGGGTCGTGGTGTCGGTGCTCAGTGACCGCAAACACGTCAGCATTGCCGTTTCTGATACCGGCATCG
Organism: uncultured Collinsella sp.; assembly: GCA_900548075.1. Lineage (GTDB taxonomy): Bacteria > Actinomycetota > Coriobacteriia > Coriobacteriales > Coriobacteriaceae > Collinsella. The sequence continues at coordinate 2,632 of URJD01000116.1, read as the reverse complement.
GTATTGCCAAGGACGATCTGTCGCGCATCTTCGGGCGGTTTTGGCGCGCCGATGCCAGCCGCGCCCGCGAAGCTGGCGGCCTGGGCGTTGGCCTCGCCGTGACCAAGCAGATCGTCGAGCGTCACCATGGCTACATATCCGTGGAGTCGGAGCTTGGAAAGGGTACGACTTTTACAATTCATCTGCCCCGCGAGCACACGGCAGACGCGGCATCTACTACAATGGAGCACTAGCTTTTCGCTATTCGGTGAAGGAGGGGCCGCGTCCCTGCCGCTCCGAGTTTGCGAAAACATGCGGGAAAGAACCCGCATTTCTGTCGTATTTAGGTAAGGAGTGACTCACGTGACAACGATGGAGCGTCGTCCGGATTCCCGTGGCAAGGTTCGTGATATTTACGATGCCGGTGAAAACCTGCTGATGGTCGCCACCGACCGCATTTCTGCGTTCGACTTCATTCTTCCCGACGAGATTCCGTTTAAGGGAGAGGTGCTCAATCGCATCTCGGCATTCTGGTTTGATAAGTTTGCCGACATCGTCCCCAACCATCTCGTTTCCATCGACCCGGCGGATTTCCCCGAGGAGTTTGCTGAGTATCGTGACTACCTCGCTGGCCGCGCCATGCTGGTTAAGAAGGCCCAGACGATTCCTATCGAGTGCATCGTCCGCGGCTATCTGACCGGTTCGGGCAAGAAGACCTACGACGAGAACGGCACCGTCTGCGGCATCCAGCTGCCTGAGGGCCTGACCGAGGCTTCCAAGCTTCCCGAGCCGCTGTTCACGCCGTCCACGAAGGCCGAGATCGGTGACCACGACGAGAACATCTCGTTCGAGCGTTGCTGCGAGATCGTGGGCGAGGACATCGCCACGCAGATTCGTGACCTTTCCCTCAAGATCTACAAGGCCGCTGCCGAGTACGCCGCGACCCGTGGCATCATCATTGCCGACACCAAGTTCGAGTTTGGTGTTATTGATGGCAAGGTCACGCTGATCGACGAGTGCCTCACGCCCGACTCCAGCCGTTTCTGGCCTGCTGCCAGCTACGAGGAGGGCAAGATCCAGCCTAGCTACGACAAGCAATTCGTCCGCAATTGGCTCAAGGCCAACTGGGATATGACGGGGGAGACCCCGCACCTGCCCGCCGAGGTCATCGATGGCACGTCCGAGCGCTATCGCGAGGCCTTCCAGATCATCACGGGCTCCCAGTTCACAAGCATGAAGGAGAACGCATAAGTGAGTACCCGTAGCGCCACGAACAAGCGCACGCAATCCCACGAAGTTACCGGGGTTGCGCGCAAGTCTGCCGCATCTGCTAAGCCCGCCCGTCAGGCAGCGAGCTCTGTCCGCGTCGTGCCAGCTTCGTCTAAAGCTCGCCGCAAAGAGCTCGAGAAGGGCGAGAACCTCGAGGGCCTCTCTAAAGAGGAGAAGCGCGCCCGCAAGGCTAAGCAGCGCGCCAAGGAGGACCGCATCTACACGGTGTCGAATATCCTTCTCAAGCAGGATGAGGACTACACCAAGCGCCGCCGTATTTGGTGGGCTGTGCTCGCTATCGGCATGGTGCTCGTCGTGGCAATTGGGGCTTCGCTCTACTTCGCTCCCGGCGGCACGGTGTCCAGTCCTGTTCAGATGGTCGGCATCGTTTTGTCCTATGTCATCATTTTGGGCGACTTTATCTATGACTTCGTACGCATCCGCCCCCTACGCAACATGTATCGCACGCAGGCCGAGGGCATGTCCGACAATAAGCTCAACGCTCTTATCGAGCGCTCGGCTGCCGAGGAGGACAAGAAGGACTCCAAGAAGAAGTAGCGTTTGCATACATACTTATCGCTAAGATATAAGGCGCGTCGTTTTTGCGGCGCGCCTTTTTACTGTTCTATAGATAGATGGAGTGGCACATGATTCGAGCTGCCCTGACGGTCGAAGAGGCTCTGGAGGGCATGAAGGCCCTAGAGCCCAAGATTAAAAACTATGCGCGCCTGGTCGTCCGCAAGGGCGTAAACGTCAAGCCCGGCCAGGAGGTCGTCGTTCAGTCTCCGGTCGAGTGCGCGCCGTTTGCGCGCGTGGTGGTCGCGGAGGCCTATGCTGCCGGCGCCGGCCACGTGACGGTCATTTGGGCCGATGATGCCGTGACGAGGCTCACGTACGAGCATGTCGAGAAAAGCTATTTTGAGCAGACGCCCGAGTGGAAGCGCATGCAGCTGGATTCCTTGGCCCAGGATGGTGCCTGCTTTGTCTTTATCGAGGGTGCGGATCCTGCAGCCCTCAAGGGCATCGATCCGGCCAAGCCGGCCGCGGCATCCAAGGCGAGGAATACGCAGTGCAAAGTTTTCCGCCGTGGACTGGATTACAACATCAATCCGTGGTGCATCGCCGGCGCTCCGGTCGTGGCTTGGGCGCACGAGGTGTTCCCGGGAGACGCCGATGAGGTTGCAATCTATAAGCTGTGGAATGCGATTCTGCACACCGCGCGCGCCGATGGCCAGGACCCGGAGAGCGACTGGGAGCTTCATGACGCGGCGTTCGAAAAGAACTTACGCTTCCTGAACGACAATCGTTTTGACCGGCTGCATTACACCTCGGCAAATGGAACCGATCTGACGATTGGCATGACGAAGGGTCACGAGTGGGCCGG
>URJD01000115.1 GCA_900548075.1 uncultured Collinsella sp. | reverse complement strand
GCACTTAATGTGCTTTCCGTCTTGCGCAGGACTGTAGAGCAGCAAACTTAACCGCCCCGCCCGGCGGGCGAGCGCAGGGATACGACATCTGTCCAACAATTCGTGTGAAACACAATGAAAAACCGTTTGATGTGAGTTAATATAAACAACGTCGTGAATCTGACTCCTGCCACATGCATGACAGGGGTTAAACACAAAAAGGAGTCAATTATGGTTTCTGAGAAGGCTACCCTCGTTAATCCTCAGGGTCTGCACATGCGTCCGGCTGGTCTGTTCGCCTCCACCATGGGCAAGTACGCCTGTGACGTGACGGTCGTCACCCCCGAGAAGGAGGTCAACGGCAAGTCCCCGATGGCCCTCATGGCTGCTGGTATCCCCTGCGGCACCGAGGTCGAGGTAAAGTGCGACGGCGCTGACGAGGCCGAGGCTCTGGCTGCTGCCATCGAGCTCATCAAGAGCGGTCTTGGCGAGTAGAACTCAAACGGGTCGCATGTTGAACAACTAAGTTCATATTTGGGGGCGCAGTGACCTGTTGTAAGGTAGCTGCGCTCTTTTGTCATGGATATGGCAAAACGCTTTATCACATGACACGGAGAGAGGAATGGGAATGTATCAGGGAGTCAACGCTTCCGAGGGCATCGGTATCGGCACCGTCATGGTCGCCGTCGATCCCGACTTGACGTTTGAGCCGCACGAGGTTGCCGATTCGGCAGCAGAGAAGGAGCGCTATCAGTCCGCTCTTTCGGTCTTCTGCGAGAAGACCCAGGCTCAGGCCGACCACATGAAGGAGACGGTGGGCGAGGCCGAGGCCGAGATCATGAGCGGACACATTGTCCTGGCTCAGGACCCGGGCATGACCGACGCCATTAACGCCGCCATTGACGGCGGCACCTGCGCCGAGCAGGCGCTCATGGACACCTCGACCATGTTCGAGAACATGTTCCTGTCCATGGACGATGAGATGTTCCGCCTGCGCGCGGCCGACATCGCCGACATCCGTACCGGTATTCTGGCCGAGCTGCTGGGCAAGGAGGTCGTCGACCTCTCCGTTCTGCCCGAGAACACCGTCGTTGTCGTGCACGACCTTACGCCGTCTATGACCGCTACGATCGACAAGGCTCACGTTGCCGGCATCGTCACCGAGACCGGTGGCCGCACGTCGCACTCCGCGATCATCGCGCGCGCCCTCGAGATCCCGGCTGTCCTTTCGGTTTCCAACAGCTGCACTGCGTTGCGCAACGGTATGACCGTTGTCGTCGACGGTGGCAAGGGTATCGTCGAGGCCGATCCCGACGAGGAGACGCTCGCTGCCTACACCGCCAAGGCCGAGGCCTTCGCTGCCGAGAAGGCAGCCCTCGAGGCCTTCCGTGGTAAGCCGTCCGTGACTGCCGATGGCATCAAGAAGATCATCGCTTGCAACATCGGTAACCCCGATGACGTGCCCAACGCGCTCGATCACGACGCCGAGGCCATCGGTCTGTTCCGCTCCGAGTTCCTGTTCATGGACTCTGCTGAGCTTCCTTCCGAGGAGGAGCAGTTCAACGCCTACCGTAAGGTCGCCAGCGCGCTCAAGGGTGCTCCGGTCATCATCCGCACGCTCGATGTGGGTGGCGACAAGGAGATTCCGTATCTGCACATGGTCAAGGAAGACAACCCCTTCATGGGCTTCCGCGCCGTGCGTTACTGCCTGGCCAATCCCGACCAGTACAAGGTCCAGCTCCGCGCTCTGCTGCGCGCTAGCGCCTTCGGTGACGTCAAGATCATGATCCCGCTCGTCACCTGCGTCGAGGAGGTCTTGGCTGTCAAGGAGCTCGTCGAGCAGTGCAAGGCCGAGCTGACCGAAGAGGGTCGAAAGTTCAACGAGAACATCGAGGTCGGCATTATGGTCGAGACGCCCGCCGCTTCGCTGCTCGCAGACCGTCTTGCCGAGGTCGCCGACTTCTTCTCCATCGGCACCAACGACCTGATCGGCTACACCATGTGCGCCGACCGTGGCAACGACACCATCTCCAACCTGTACCAGGTGTACTATCCCGCCGTGCTCCGCTCGCTCAAGAACATCATCGAGAGCGGCGTGAAGGCCGGCATCATGGTCGGTATGTGCGGCGAGGCTGCTGCCGATCCGCTGCTCGAGCCGCTGCTGATCAGCTGGGGCCTGGAGGAGTTCTCGATGAGCGCTCCGTCGATCCTGCGCGCCCGCAAGACCATCAGCCAGTGGACCAAGGCCGAGTGTGACGAGCTCGCCGAGAAGGCGCTCGCCTGCAACACCGCCGCCGAGGTCAAGGCACTGCTCGAGTCCGCAGCTCGCTAATTTGGTATCAGAGGTAACCGCGTGGTTGGAATGGGCCGGCCACGCGGCCCTCACATATACAGGGGGTACTGTAAATGTTCTACACGCTAACCGCTAACCCGGCTGTCGACATGACGGTTTCGAGCTCTCCGCTCGAGCCCGACGAGAACGTCCGCACCGGCTCGGCCAGCTACACGGCTAACGGCAAGGGCCTCGACGTGTCCTTCGCCTTTAAGAAGATGGGCGTCGACACCGTCGCGCTCGGCTTCTTCGCTGGCTTCACGGGCAAGTTCATCGTCGAGGAGGTCATGAACCTGGGTTGCCTCTGCCGCCCGGTCTGGACCGACGGTATCACGCGCATTAACACCTACGTCAACGATGGCCAGCACGAGTACGGCATCCTGAACCCGGGTGCTCCGATCACGCCGCAGCACCAGGAGGAGCTCTACAACATCCTGGACACCGCGGGCGATCTTGAGTGCCTGATCGTCTCCGGCTCCGTGCCTCCCAAAGCTACGCCCGACTTCCTGGCTCAGGTCATGGAGCACGCTCAGGCTCGTGGCGCCGACGTCGTCTTGGACCTGTCCTCCGACAAGCTCAAGGAGCTCGCTCACAAGAAGCCGCTGCTCATCAAGCCGAACCATCACGAGATGAAGGCCATCTTCGGCGTGCCGGTCGACACCGACGACGAGGTTCGCGTTGCCATGAAGATGGCTCACGACGCTGGCGTTCAGAACGTGCTGCTCACCCGTGGTAGCCGCGGCGACGCTTACTTCTCCAACGGCGAGGACATCTGGTACGCCAAGCGTGAGTTCAACATCAAGCTAGTTTCTTCCGTCTGCGCCGGCGACTGCACCCTCGCTGCGTTCCTGCACAAGTGGTACAGGGATCGCGACAACGTCGAGGAGGCCATGAAGCTCGCTATGGCCACCGGCGCCAACGTTGCCGAGTCCGTCGGCATCGGCGACTTCGGTCACGTCGACGAGTACAGCAAGCGCGTTGCTGTCCGCAAGCTCGATCGTCACTAATCGAAACGCGACATATTCGTGCGCATGTGGCGCCCCGGTTTCGGCTGGGGCGCCTTTTTGTTCCGCCACGGGGGAGAGGTGTTCCGCCGTACTTCATCGCTTCCACACCGTTCACCGAGTTGTCCTAGCCTTTTACCGATGCGTGGAATATACTTTCATTAACACGTTGCTTCGTGAAAGGAACATTCATGATTTACACGCTCACTGCAAATCCCGCCATTGACTACAACATCGCCTGCGACGGTCTTGCTGCCAACACCGTCACGCGTACCCGCAAAGCCGTCTACACGCCCAACGGCAAGGGCCTCAACGTCTCGTTTACGCTTGACCACTACGGCGTCGACACCACGATCCTGGGCTTTTTCGCCGGTTTCTCGGGCGAGTTTATCGTTAAGGGCGCCGAGGCCCTGGGCGTGCCCGTCAAGCCCGTGTGGACCGACGGCATCACGCGCGTCAATGTGTTCCTCAACGCCGGCCCCGACACCGAGTACAACATGGTCAACGCCGGTGCCGCCATCAACGAGGCCAACGAGCAGGAGATGTTTGAGCTCATCGATTCGCTCGATGACATGACCTGCCTGGTCATCAGCGGCTCGCTGCCTCCCAACACTTCCGAGGGCTTCTTGGCCGAGGTCCTGCGCCGCGTCAAGGCCAAGGGGGCCGAGTTCGTCCTCGACATCTCGAGCCATCAGCTGGCAGACCTCATTGCCATGGAGCCGCTGCTGATCAAGCCCAATGACGATGAGCTGCTCGACATCTTTGGCATTAAGGTGAGCGGTGGCGACGACGAGTCCGTCAAGGGCGCGATGGCCGAGCTGCACGCCAAGGGCGCCAAGAACGTGCTGCTGACCCTCGGTGGCGCCGGTGCGTACTTCTCCAACGGCGAGCATATCTGGTTTGCCAACCGCACCTTCGACGTCAAGCTGCTGTCGACCGTCTGCGCCGGCGATTCCTCGCTGGCCGCTTTCCTGTCCGTGTGGCACGACGCCCCCGAGCGAGTCGAGGATGCCTTGCGTCTTTCGATGGCCACCGGCGCCAACGTGGTCGAGTGCCCCGGTCTGGGCGATTTTGCCAAGGTGGACGAATATAAGAAGCACATCGAGGTTCGCCAGGTCTGCTAACCGCATCGAAAAATCGTTGCCGAACACCCGCTTTGGATCTCCGAGGCGGGGGTTTTTTGTTCGCTGAACGTATGTGGCGTCTGCTGTCTCGTTTTATCTAATCGACGACGCGATTGCGTGTGCGCGCTTTCTCGTTTCTTGTTAGACTTCTTGAGAACCATCGATTAACGCTCACAAGTGCAGGAGGCCATAGGCATGTGCAATGTTTCGCTCAACGGTACTCAACCGTCCGATGCGTCCCTGCGCGTCCTGCGCGCGCTTGAGGCGGCTGGTCTTGAGGCTTGGTACGTGGGCGGTTGGGTGCGCGACGCCCTTATGGGGTACCCCAGCCACGATGTTGATATGTGCTGTAGCGGCCTGTGGCAGGAGTCCAAAGCGGCGCTCGAGGCCGCCGGCATCGCGGTTGTGGAATCGGGCATTAAATTTGGCGGAATCACGGCTATTTCCGATGGCGAGCGTATCGAGGTCACCACGTACCGTCTGGATGGCTTTTACACCGATGGTCGTCATCCCCAGAGTGTGGAGCGTGCCGCCTCGCTCGAGGACGATCTGGCGCGCCGCGACTTTACCGTCAATGCCATGGCCTGGCATCCCGAGCGCGGGCTTGTCGACCGCTACGACGGCCAGGGTGACTTGGAGCGCAAGCTGATTCGCGCTGTCGGCGATCCCAAGCGTCGCTTTAACGAGGACGCCCTGCGCATGCTGCGTGCGGTGCGCTTTGCCTGCCGTCTGGACTTTATGATTGAGCTCGAGACCAAGCGTGCGCTTGCCGAGTGCGCGCCGCTGCTCGATGCCGTGGCGCGTGAGCGTGTGGGTATTGAGCTCGAGGGCATTCTTTCGACCGGTCATGGGGGAGACGCGATGCTCCGCTATCCCGAGCTCATCTGCGCCGCCGTGCCCGAGTTGGCAGCGGGTCGCGGGTTTGATCAGCGCAGTGTCTATCATGCGTTTAACGTCTACGTGCATATCGCCCGTGTGCTGACGGTGGCGGGGGAGCTCGCGCTGTGTGACGGCGTCGCGCCCTCGTCGAGCCTTATGTGGGCGGCGTTTTTGCACGATGTGTCCAAGCCCGCGTGCTTCACGGTCGACCATGCCGGTAGCGGACACTTCTACGGTCATCCCGAGCTCGGCGCCAAGAAGGCGCGCGTCATTATGGATCGCCTGGCGCTCTCGCACGACTTGGTGCGCGACGTGTGCCTGCTCATCAAATACCATGACAAGCCGCTGCGCCCCGAGCGCTCCTGTCTGCTCAATATGATGCGCGCGCTTTCGGGCGAGGGCGTCGACACGCCGCGTTTGATGGACGAGCTCATGGATCTTAAGCGTGCCGATACGCTCGGCAAGGCCCCGTCGTGCTTCTATTACGTAGAGACGATTGAGGAGATGCGCGCGATGGCGCACGAGCTGCTGGAGGCGGGGGAGCCCTATACGCTCAAGATGCTCGCCATCAACGGCGGCGACCTGATCCACGCCGGTGTGAAGCCGGGACCCGAGCTAGGCCAGCTACTCAACGCCGCCTTCGATGCCGTGATCGAAGACAACATTCCCAACGATCGCGAAGCTCTTTTGGTCCATCTCAACTTGAATTAGCTACCCAGTTTACCTGCGTGTTCCATAACCTGCCGACAATTTTTCGGCAATTTGGAATTTCTTCTTGCGCTGACGTTTTTTGTCCCGTAATATATTTCCTCGCAGCACGGCAGTGCAGATGTCAAGTGGCCCGTTCGTCTAGCGGTTTAGGACGCCGCCCTCTCAAGGCGGAGATCACCAG
>URJD01000114.1 GCA_900548075.1 uncultured Collinsella sp. | reverse complement strand
CTTCGGCTTGACGATGTTGTACATGTACAGCAGCTCGCCCTCGTTGCACATGGTCGACCAGAAGTCGAATGGACGGGTGGCCATCTGCAGAATGCGGGTGTGCTTGAAGGTCTTGACCACGTTGCAAACGGCCAAAAAGTCCCAAACGCCGCGCTCGAACTCGGGGTCGGTCAGGCGGCAGTTGGTCATGTAGGTGAAGGGAACCTGGAAGCGGCGCAGGACCTTGCCGGTGGCGAACAGACCGCACTGGCTATCGCGCAGGCGGGTGCCATCGGGCTCGGGGCGCTCGTCGCGCGGGCCCCACAGCAGCACGGGCAGGCCGAGCTCGCGGGCAAGGCGAGCGCAAACGTACTCGGTGCCAAAGTTGGCGTGGCACAGCATAATGCCATCGACGCCCTCGGCGCGGAATTTCTTGACGATAGGCTCAATGTGGCTGTCGTCGAACAGCAGGCCCTCGTCGTTGATGTCGTCGATATCCACGATGTCGACGCCGATCTCGCGCAGGCGATCAGCCGTCAGGCCGCGATACTTGATTGCGTCCGGCGCGCTAAAGATGCTGCGGCGCGTGGGCACAAAGCCGAGCTTGATCTTGTCCATGTACGTCCTCCCCTAATCACATGTTCAGTAAACAGACGCATGTTTCGTTTTGTTCTGTTTACTAAATGTTTTACTCTTTTGTTTAATAGTCTAGCGCGAAAGTCCCGTAAACGGTAGAGAAATCAGCCTAAACGGTATGTAAACAAACTGAACATACAAGGGAAACAAAAAGAGGGCCCCGAAGGACCCTCTCAATCCGCACATATATGTAAACGAATCAACACCGCCCGCTCAAGATCGAGCTTGGGGCATCGCTCATCAAGCGCCGTTCTGCCTAGAGCTCGCGCACGCTCTGGCGCTCGACAAAATAGGTCGACACGGCCGTCTTGCAGGTGTAACTCTTGGGATTGCGGATATTGCCCACCAGACGGCGCACTGCGATCTCGCCCACCTCGTGCTTGGGAACATGCACCGTGGTGAGCGGCGGGTTGGAGAAGGCGCCCAAAGACAGGTCGTCAAAGCCGATGATCGAGACATCCTCGGGCGCGCGAATACCGTGCTCGTTGAACGCGCGCATGGCGCCCACGGCGAGCACGTCGTTCTCGGCAAAGAAAGCCGTCGGCAGATCGTCGCGCGAGACGTTGTCGAGCCACACGCCCATGTCGCGATAGGCACCCTCGAGCGTGGTGCCCAACGTGACACGCCATGCCGGATTGGCCTCGAGGCCCGCGTCCTCAAGCGCTTGGCGATAGCCGCGCTCGCGGTCCTTAAAGTTGCGGATCCGAAGGTCGCCCGCCAGATAGCCGATTTGCCTGTGGCCTTTCTCGATAAGGTAATCCACGGCACGCAGCACCGAATCGGTGTTGGCGATGACTACGGCATCGAAGTACTGACGATCGCTCCAGCCATCGAGCACGATCAAGTGGGCGGCAGCGTTGGCGAACAAGGCATAGTCTTCCTCACCCAGCTCGGTACCCATCAGCACGATGGCGGCCGACGGGTCGGCGATCAGGCCCTCGACCTGCGGGCGCACGGCGTCCAGGTCGCTAAAGTCGAGCGAGACAAAGCTCGTGCTCATGCCGTGGCGACGCGCCTGGCGCTCCACGCCCTCGATGACCGCGGGATGGAAGGTGCTCTCGTCCAGGATGGCGCCCGTCTTGCGCGCAAGCACAAACTGGATGCTCTCGAGCTGCGTCGACTGCTGATAGCCAAGCGACTGCGCGCACTCCAGGATGACCTTGGCGGTCTCCTCGCTCACGCTGCGCTTGCGGTTGAGCGCGTTGGACACGGTTGCGGGCGAAAAGCCGGTAATGCGGCTGATCTCGCGGACGCTTGCTTTAGCCATCGTTCCCCCTAGCATCGGTCGCGGCCGAGCATCGTGGCTTGACCGCCCCGTGGCTCGGCAACTAAACGACCGCAAATTCAATCTAAACAGAATAGTAAATGTTTAATAGCTAGTTTAGCCTGTTGTCAAGCGAAGTGGCACGACTATTCCCCCAACGGGCGCATTTGTCCATCTTAACGTTATTACGCAAGGTCTTCGCCATTGCTTGCTATTACGCGTCGGTACCATTCGAAGCTTTTCTTTTTACGTCTCTCAAACGAGCCCGCACCGCTATCGTCTCGATCGACATAGATAAACCCGTAGCGCTTACGCATCTGTCCTGTGGCGACCGAAACCAAATCGATCGGGCCCCAACAGGTATATCCCATGAGTTCCACCCCGTCGAGCTCGACGGTCTCCCTCATCGCCTCGATGTGGGCCCGCAGGTATTCAACTCGATAGTCGTCTTCTATTTCACCCGAATCTTCCGGCACATCAGGAGCACCCAAACCGTTTTCGACGATGAACAGCGGCTTTTGATAGCGATCCCAGATTTCATTCATGGTGACGCGCAGCCCTTTGGGGTCGATAAACCTCCCCCAAGGCTCCTGTTTTAGATACGGATTAGGCGCCGAGCGAAGAAGGTTCGAATCGAACTGACCTTCCGCATGCGCTTTTGCGACGCGCGTCGAGTAATACGAAAACGAGACGAAATCGACCAGGTTTGCAGCCAGTACTTCGCGGTCATCATCCCGATAGGGCACCTCAAAACCATGGCGGGCGTATTCCTTGAGAACATAGCTCGGGTACGCACCGCGCACCTGGACGTCGGTAAACATGTAATGGCTGCGATTCTCAGCCTGCGCAGCCAGCACATCGTCCGGATCACATGTAGCCGGATAGAAGACACCTGCGTTGAGCATGCAACCGATCTTCGCCCCAGGGCACAGTTCATGACACGCCCCGACCGCACGGGCGCTCGCAACCAATACATGGTGCACGGCCGTGTGAACCGTTGCATAGCGATTCTCCCCTTGCTCGAAGATGATCCCCGCCGCCATAAAGCACGCCTGCGTCATGATGTTGATCTCGTTAAAGGTCAGCCAATAATTGACCAATCCCCGATAGCGCTCGAACACGGTACGCGAATATCGCTCGAACAGGTCGACCAACCTGCGATCGCGCCATCCGCCATACGCATCGACGAGATGCATGGGGACATCATAGTGGTTGAGCGTCACCAAAGGCTCAATGTCATGCGCGCGACACGTCCTAAAAACATCCTCGTAAAAGGCAAGGCCTTCTTCATTGGGCTCGGCTTCGTCTCCTTTGGGAAAAATGCGGCTCCAGGCGATTGATAAGCGCAGGCATTTAAAACCCATCTGGGCAAACAGTTCAATATCCTGCTTGTACCTATGGTAAAAATCAATGCCCTTGCGAGCGGGATAGAAGCTGTCGGGTGCCAACGCACGCGGATCAAGGTCTCCCCGCATGACGTCCATGCGTTGATCGCCAAACGGCAGCATGTCGGAATTGGCTAAACCGCGACCGCCTTCGTTCCATCCTCCCTCGCACTGGTTTGCAGCCAGAGCCCCGCCCCATAAAAAATCTTCTCTAAACATTATGGTATCGTCCTTTCTATCAAATTCCCGGCCCACACTGTCGAACGCAACGGACTCGGCAAGTGCCGCGCAACAGCACAGTACCGTTGCGCGGCCAAGGGGTCGGACCGCGCAACGGCTGGGGAGCATATTTGTGTAGTAGCCTCTTATGCCTCGACGGATTCAACGGCCTCAGAATCGCCGCTCTTGGACTTCAACGGCATCTTCTCCTGTCCTTCAAATCCAAAAATCATCGCCAACGCAAACGTCACGGCACCGCCAGCAAGACACCCGATGGTGCCAGGGATGATATCCTGAGCAAACATGAGCACGTTCATCCATGGGAAACCAACGCCAGTGAAGATATAGACGTTGGCATGAAGAAGGCTTACCAGCAGACCACCGACAGCACCACCAATCATGTTCCAGGCAAGAGCCTTCTTGTCGCGAAACAGGATGCCGTAGATGATGGGCTCACTCACGCGACCGAAGGCATAGGTGATGAACAAGTTCCAGCCCGTGGCTCGACTCTCCTTGCCCTTAGCGCGCAGGCCATAGGCGAGCGCGATGGCAAGCGTGGTGTAGGCTACAACCGCGGTGCCGGGGTATAAGATGGCATCGTAACCGTTCTGGAGCGCGGCGGGCAATATGGCGGTATAGATCGGCACGTGCATGCCGGTGGCGATGATCAGATTCCAGAATGCGCCGATAACCGCGGTCGCAGCGGGACCGGCAACAGAGGCGAGCCAAATGATGAAATCGGCCACAAGGCCCATGACAAATTGGACGGCAGGGCCGCAGAGGCACAGCGCGACCGGCAACATCACGAGCACCGTACCCACGGGTACGATCAGAATGCGCAACATATCAGGCGAGATCTTCTTAAAGAAGCGCTCAACATAGGACTGGGCCCAGGTGATCAAGATGACCGGAAGAACAGCCTGGGTGTAGTTGACGAGCTGCATGGGGATGCCGAAGACGCTGAAAGGCTTTCCGTCCTCAACAATAGCGAGCATGTCGGGATAAATCATCACAACAGCGATGAGCAGTGCCAGCACAGGACTCGTTTTGAACTTCTTAGCCGAGCTATAGGCGGCAAACACCGGGAAGTAGTAATACGCCGCATCGCCCACCAGGGAAAGGATCCGATACAGGTCGCTCGTTTCGGACATAAAACCGGCGCCTTCGGGCCCAAACAGAATAACGAGCATCTTGAAGATACCGGCGACACAAAAGATCGGAAGGATCGGGGTGATAGCGCCGCTCACGGCATCGAGCAGCTGATTGAAGAGGTGCTTGGGCGCCAAGCGCTCCTTCCAGCTAAGCTGAGGGCCATCGAGTTCCTCGTCAATCGATACCGTGACCTCGAATCCGCCCTGCTTACAAACCTCGTCGTAGACCTTGTCGACCGTGGGCCCGACCACCAGCTGCACCTGCCCTCCGGCGTGCACGACGCTGATGATAGACGAGATGTCCTCAAGCTTCTCATCATTCGAGAGGCTTTCATCCTTGAGGTTGAAGCGCAGGCGCGTCATGCAATGCGTAACCGAAGCCACGTTTTCCGCCCCGCCCACAGTGGAGAGAATCTGCTCTGCCACCTTTTTGTAATTTGCCATCATTGGCTCCTTTGCACAATCTTGGCTTACTGTTCGAATCGGCAAAGGTCATGCCCCGAATGGCTACGGGTTACAATCCTTTTTTGGAGATGATCCGGTTGAGATGGATCATCAGATAGAGTTCCTCCTCCTCGGAGAGCGTGGCGTCCCACGTTTCACGACAATAGGAACCGATATGCTTCACGCACTCTGCCAACTGCGGAAACTCCTCACGAAAGTTCTTGTACATCTGCATGTTGGCGCTGTTCAGCGACTCGCCGGCTTGAATGCGCTTGAACAGGTACCGCAGATGCGTGGCGAAGCGGGTGAAATCAAAGGAATCGCGGTCGACAATAATGCGGAAATCGCTTTCGAGAATCTCGATAACGTCCTCGAGCATATCGTCGAACTGCTTTGCGGGCTCGGCCGTGGCTTTGACGGCTTCAACAACCCGTGCGTTCACGAGATTCATCGCAATACTGGCAATCTCATCCTTGGGAAGCCGCTCTCCGAGCTCCTTCTCGAGTCGCATGACGATAAACTGGGCAGCCTTGTATTCCTTCGGATACGTCTCCCGCACTTCATAGGCAAGAGGCATCGCGATGCGGACCCCCTTTTGGGCTCGCGCAACGGCAAACGACAGGTGATCAGCCATGAACAGCGTCGCATTGGTCGAGAGGTCGTAGGGCAGTTCGTTGGCAACGATGTCCATAACTTTCGCCGCAAACATCACGATATCCGAGGGAAGATCCCTCATGACATCTTGTCCTTTAGGATCAATGTCGTAAAACGTATGCTCGATTTTAGAAAGAGGGAGCTCTCGAGGAAAATCTCCGCCGAAACCGACGCCCCTGCCCATGGCGATGACATCTCGCCCCTGTCCGTCACGGCAAAGAACCGCGTTGTTGTTAAGCTTTTTAATTGCAAGCATGGTGAACCTCCTTTCAAGAACACTCACAGAAAAAGGCATGATAGCCAATAGCAGTGCTATTGCGGTCATGCCTTACGTAACAATCCGTGTTGTATTGCTCTTGGGCATGCCTCCACACAGGAGTAACAATCCAAGATGCAGAATGCATTATAGCGCTCTCCCCGCCCCGGGGACCATCGGGCTGGCGAACGGTAGATGTCGGCCCGCCAGCCTTGATTATCGACTTTATCCGAACACCTCCCACATTCATCCGCACATGTGCGGA
>URJD01000113.1 GCA_900548075.1 uncultured Collinsella sp. | reverse complement strand
GCGATTTTGACGTTGACGGTATTACGTCGACCTGCCTGTTGACCGAGGCGCTGCGCACGTTTGGCGCCAATGTCACGCCGTTTATTCCACATCGCTTTGACGAGGGCTATGGCTTGTCGCGCGCGGCGCTCGACCGCGTTAATGAGCTCGCTCATCCTCAGCTGATCGTGACCGTCGACAACGGCATCGCTGCCAAGGAGGAGGTCTCCTATCTGGAGAACCTGGGGATCGATCTGGTGGTTACGGACCATCACGAGCCCTCCGACCAGGTGCCGCAGGGCGTGCCCCTGACCGACCCCAAACTCGAGGACGAGGGCCCTTCGCGTGAGCTTGCCGGTGCCGGCGTGGCGCTCAAGCTGGTGCAAGTCCTGGGCGAGCGTCTGGGCAAGCCGTCGTATTGGCGTTCGCTGATTGAGGTTGCGGCGCTGGGTACCGTGTCCGACATGATGCCGTTGACGCCCGAGAACCGCGCGCTGGTCGCCGAGGGCATCCAGCAGATGCGCGTGACGGCCCGCCCCGGCTATATCGCGCTTGCCGCACTTGCCAAGGCCGACCTTTCTACCATTACGGCCGATGGCCTGTCGTTTTCGCTCATTCCCCGCTTGAACGCTGCCGGCCGCATGGCCGATCCCAAGCTGGCACTCGACCTGCTGCTTGCCCGCGATCCTATCGAGGCAAGCGCGCTTGCCGCCGAGCTCGAGGAAATCAATCGCCAACGCCGCGAGATCGAGGCGGAGCTCACACGCGATGCCATGGCAAAGGTCGAGGAGACCTATGATGGCGGTCGCGCAATCGTCGTGGGTGGCGAGGGCTGGCACGAGGGCGTCAAGGGTATCGTAGCGAGCCGCCTGACCAACCGTTATCACGTGCCGGCGCTGCTGTTCTCGATCGAAGACGGTATCGCTCGCGGTTCGGGCCGCTCGGTGGGCAAGGTCAACCTGTTCGACGCCGTCGAGCGTTGCTCCGACCTGTTGATTCGTCGCGGCGGGCATGCCGGTGCGGTGGGTGTGACCATCGAGGCATCCAAGCTCGATGAGTTCCGCCGTCGCCTTTCGGCCGTGCTATCGGAGCTTCCCGCCGAGGACTTTGAGGACACTGACGAGGTTGCCGCCACCGTTGACCTCTCCGAGCTAAATATCGAGACCATCGAGCAGATTTCCCGTCTTGAGCCGTTTGGCCAGGGCAATAAGGTGCCGCTGCTGGCCGCCGAGGGCGTGACGATGTGCGATCGCGCCGTGGTGGGCAAAACCGGCGAGCACATGCGCTTTGTGGCGACCGATGGCGCCGCGAGTGTGCCGGCCATCATGTTCCGCGTGCCGCAGATCGATAGGCTCATCAATTGCGACAGCGCCGTCGACTTGGTGTTCGAGGCCGTGGCCGAGCATTGGCAGGGACGTGTGAAGCCCAAGCTCATGATCAAGGATGTCTTGGTCCGCGATACCACGGCGCCCAGCGTTGACGACCCGGCATGCGAGCTTCGCCGCGGCGTGGAGCCTGCGGACGCCGGTCTTCGTCTGGAGTCCCGCAAGCGCCAAACGCTCGCCCAGCTCTCCTATACCGAGCTGACGCGCTCACTTATCCATAGTTTTATCGGCTCGAACCAGCCGCACCGCGCGCAGGTCGAGGCGCTCGACGCGCTGGCCGACCACCAAAGTGTTCTGGCCGTTATGGGAACGGGCCGCGGCAAGTCTTTGATTTTCCATGTGCACGCCGCGCGCGAGGCGGTTCTTCGCGGGCGTGCGAGCATCTTTGTCTATCCGCTGCGCGCGCTCGTTGCCGACCAGGCCTATCATCTCTCGTCGACGATGGCCGCGCTCGGCATTGGCGTCGGCGTGCTGACCGGCGAGACCGTGGAGGCGGCGCGCGATGACGTGTTTGCCGGCTTGGCTTCGGGCCGCACCGGCATCGTGCTCACGACGCCCGAGTTCCTGTCCATTCACCGCGACCGCTTTGCGCGTTCGGGGCGCATCGGTTTTGTCGTTATCGATGAGGCGCATCATGCCGGTCTTGCCAAGGGCGGCGACCGAAGCGCCTATCTCGACATGCCCGATATCCTCAAGGCCCTGGGCGACCCGGTCGTTCTGGCCGCGACTGCCACCGCAACGGCTCCGGTTGTGGCCGAGCTCGCCCGCGTTCTACCGATTACCCGCACGGTGGTCGACGAGACGGTGCGCGAGAACTTGCAGCTCGAGGACGACCGAGATCTTGCGAGCCGCGAGAACCGCCTGGTGTCAATCGTGGCGACGGGGGAGAAGACCGTCATCTACGTCAACTCGCGCGACCAGTCCGTGGCGCTTGCTAAGACGCTGCGCAAGCGGGTGCCCGATTGCGCGACCCGCATCGCGTTCTATAACGCGGGGCTTGCGCGCTCCGATCGTCGCCGTGTCGAGGAAGCGTTTCGTGACGGAAGCCTCAGTTGCATCGTTTCGACCTCTGCCTTTGGTGAGGGCGTCAACCTTCCCGATATTCGCCATGTCGTGCTCTACCACATGCCGTTTGGCGCCATCGAGTTCAACCAGATGAGCGGACGCGCCGGTCGCGACGGCCAACCTGCCGTGATTCACTTGCTCTATTCGTCGCGTGACGCTCGCATTAACGAGCGCCTGCTCGACTGCTACGCGCCCGAGCGCGATGAGCTCGTCACGCTCTATCGCGCGCTGCAGACCATGTGGCGCTCCAACCGCGGCAAGACCGGAGACGACTCGTTTAGTGCGAGCGATATCGACATCGCGCAGATGTGTCTTGCCATCGATGCCCGCACGCCGGTCGACGAGCGCTCGGTGGCAAGCGGTCTGGGAATCTTCGAAGAACTTGGTTTCTGTCGCGTTTCGGGGTTTGACGACACCCGTCGCATCGCGATGGCAGAAAACCCCGGCCGTGTGCAATTGAGCAGGTCAATTCGCTATTTGGAGGGCTTGCGCTCGCGCATGGAGTTCTCGGCTTTCCGGAGCTGGGCGCTCGATTCGTGCGCTTCTGATATGCTAGCCAAAGTTAACCGCCCGATCGTACCGCGGGCCTAGGGGAAGGGGACCTCGATGGATGCCGCAGCCCGTACCGCCCATGATTCCACCCTCCAGCCGTTCTCGGAGATGGAGCACTATAAGCATGCCGATGAGCTGCCGCCCGAGATTATGGCGGACAGCTACGACAAGCTGGAGCGCCTGTGCCTCAAATATATGAATGAGGACGACTTCTCTAAGGTGGAGCAGGCCTACTGCTTTGCCGCCGAGAAGCACTGCAACCAAAAGCGTCGCTCGGGCGAGATGTACATCAACCACCCCGTCGAGGTGGCCATCATTTTGGCCGATCTCAAAATGGACTGCGACGTGGTGTGCGCCGCGCTGCTGCACGATACCGTCGAGGACACCGAGACCTCGCTCACCGATGTTTCCGGCCTGTTTGGCGATACGGTGGCCGAGCTCGTCGATGGCGTGACCAAGCTCACCAACATCGAAGTCGATAGCATGGACGAGAAGCAGGCGCTTACGCTGCGCAAGATGTTCCTCGCCATGTCCAAGGATATCCGCGTCATTATCGTTAAGCTTGCCGACCGTCTGCACAACATGCGCACCCTTGCAGCTCTGCGCGAGGACCGTCGCCTGTTTAAGGCCCGCGAGACCATGGACGTGTATGCGCCCCTGGCCGACCGTCTGGGCATGAGCTCTATTAAGTGGGAGCTCGAGGACTTGTCCTTCTTCTACCTGGAGCCCGATGCCTACCAGCGCATCGCGCGCATGGTGGCTGAGTCGCGCGAGGTTCGCGAGCGCTATCTGGCCGAGACCATCAAGACGCTCACCGACGAGCTCAACCGCATTGGCCTGGAGGACTTCCAGATCAACGGCCGCTCCAAGCACTATTG
Source organism: uncultured Collinsella sp. (assembly GCA_900548075.1). Lineage (GTDB taxonomy): Bacteria > Actinomycetota > Coriobacteriia > Coriobacteriales > Coriobacteriaceae > Collinsella. Next base: position 2,461 of record URJD01000113.1, on the reverse strand, counting down.
GTCCATCTACCAAAAAATGAAGCGCAAGGGCAAGGAATTCTCCGAGATCTACGACCTGGTGGCACTGCGCGTCATCACGCATTCGGTGCGCGATTGCTACTCCACGCTCGGTGCGGTACATACGCTGTGGCACCCCATGCCCGGTCGTTTTAAAGACTATATCGCCATGCCCAAGGTCAATAACTACCAGTCGCTCCATACGACGGTTATCGGCCCCACGGCCCGCCCGCTCGAGATTCAGATTCGAACCTACGAGATGCATGAGCAGGCCGAGTACGGCATTGCCGCCCACTGGCTCTATAAGAAGTCGGGCGGATCGTCTGCGTCTAAGACCAATGATGCCCAGCGGCTGGACGACCAGATTAACTGGCTCAAACATTCGCTCGATTGGGCTGCGTCTGATGAGATCACCGACGCCAAGGAATACCTGCATTCGCTGAAGGTCGACCTCTTCGATCAAGAGATCTTCGTCTTTACGCCCAAGGGCGAGGTCATGGCGCTTCGTGCCGGCTCCACGCCGCTCGACTTTGCCTACGCCGTCCACACCGAGGTGGGCAACCACTGCGTCGGCGCTAAGATCAACGGTGCGGTGGCCCCGCTCACGCACGAGATCAAGACGGGCGACCGCGTCGAGATCCTGACCAACAAGAGTTCCAAGCCGTCGCGTGATTGGCTCAAGATCGTTAAGACGCCTTCCGCCAAGTCAAAGATCCGCCGTTACTTCGCTGCCGCGACCAAAGACGATGACGCTGCTGCCGGCCGCGATATACTGGCCAAGGACCTGCGCAAGCGCGGGTATGGCATCTCTACGCCGCGATCCACGCGTGCGCTCAACGCCGTGGCGGAGCAGTTGAACTTCAAGCAGCTCGAGGACCTGTTTGCCGCCGTGGGCGCCGGCAAGGTTGCCCCGCGCGCCGTGGGTAACAAGGTCGAGCAGATTTTGGACCCCAAGCCCGAGGAGCAGCTCACCAAGGCCGAGGCTATCGCCGAGGTCGTGAAACAGCCGGCCCGAGGCTCCAACCGAAAGCCGCAAAAGCGCGGCAAGAGCGCCAGCAACGGCATTATCGTCAAGGGCGAGAGCAACAGCGGCCTGCTGGTCCGTCTGGCACATTGCTGCAATCCGGTGACGGGCGACGATATCGTCGGCTTCATCACGCGCGGTCGTGGCGTTTCGGTGCATCGCGCCAACTGCCCCAACGTCAAGGGTCTTATGGAGCATCCCGAGCGCATGATCGAAGTGGAGTGGGACGGCGCTGCCGACACCCTCTTCCAGGTCGAGATCGTGGTCGAGTGCCTGGACCGTATGGGCCTGCTCAAGGATGTCACCATTGCCATTGGCGATGCGGGCGGCAATATCCTTTCTGCCGCCACGTCGACCAACCGCGAGGGTATTGCAACCCTGCGCTTTATGGTCGAGATCTCGGACGCGAGTGGTCTGGATCCGCTGCTGGCCTCTATCAGCAGCGTTGACTCGGTCTACGACGCGCGCCGCCTGATGCCCGGCGAGGGTGGAGCCCAGCTTAAGCGCCGCGTTTAGTCGCGACGAACGTGTCACATTATCGATATTCGCTACACTCGAGGCATCGTTTGATGCCTCGAGTTCTATAGAGAGGAGAGGGACATGAGTGCTGTGTCCTTGGATGTAACTCCCAAGGGATCGGTCGAGATTGAGACGCTCGTAAACGGTCCCATTCAGACCAATAGCTATGCTGTTATTTCGGACAATGAGTGCGTGATTATCGACCCCGCATGGGAAGGCGAGCATTTGGTGGAGCATATTCGAGCCGAGCATGCCGGTGTACGCGTGCTTGGCGCCGTATGCACTCATGGCCATGCCGATCATGTTGGTGGTGTTGCCGGCGTGCGAACCACCGTTGGCGAGGGCTGCCAGTATGAGCTGTGTGCCAAGGATGTGGCGGTGCCGCATGCGAACATCGAGGAACAGCGAGCTATGTGGGGCATTGAGACGCCTGACCCTAGGGAGCCGACGCGCCTGCTCGCCGAAGGCGATGCTATCGAGGTGGGCGATATCTGCCTGCAGGTGGTCGAGACGCCAGGGCATACGCCGGGCGGGATCGTCTTGTTTGCTGCCACCGAGCAGGGGAACATTGCCTTTGTGGGCGACACGCTATTCCCGGGCAGCCACGGCCGCACCGATCTTTCTGGAGGAGACGAGGCGGCGATTCTGCGCTCGCTCTCCAGGCTCGCCCGGCTTCTCCCGCCCGACACCGTTTGCCTAACCGGTCATGGCGATTCAACCACCATGGCACGCGAGCTCATGCAGAACCCTTTCATGCAGGTGTAGCTTTATAGTCAGCTTCTAAAGCACGAGAAGCGTCCAAACGTCAAGCTATTTTTCCCCAACGGGTCAATTTCGTAGGGCAAACGGTCAAAAAAGTCTGTTTGGGTTGATTTCCGATCTCAGCCGAACACATTGAGCGGATAGGCCGTTCCCGCAGTT
>URJD01000112.1 GCA_900548075.1 uncultured Collinsella sp. | reverse complement strand
GCTTCGCCTTTGGTATTGGCGCCGAGCGCGTCGCGGCCCTGCGCTACGACCTGCCCGACCTGCGCACGTTGATGACTGGTGACATGCGTTTCCTCAACCAGTTCTAGAACGCTTTCTTCTTAGTTGCAGTTTCCGGCTCAAAGCCGCATTTATGAAAGGAGACCAGTTAGATGCGCGTTTCTTACGACTGGCTCAAGACCATGATCGATATTCCGGAGGATCCCAAGACCCTTTCGGACGAATATATCCGTACCGGCACCGAGGTCGAGGCGATTGACACCGTGGGCGAGTCCTTCGACCACGTGGTGACTGCCAAGGTGCTCACCAAGACCCCACACCCCGATAGCGACCACATGTATGTGTGCTCGGTCGACGTGGGCGACAAGAACCTCGACGCCGACGGCAACCCCGCCCCGCTGCAGATCGTCTGCGGCGCGCAGAACTTCGAGGCCGGCGACCACATCGTCACGGCCATGATTGGCGCTGTGCTTCCCGGCGACGTCAAGATCAAGAAGAGCAAGCTTCGCGGCGTCGTGTCCATGGGCATGAACTGCTCTGCGCGCGAGCTCGGCCTGGGCGGCGACCACTCCGGCATCATGATCCTGCCCGAGGATACGCCCTGCGGCATGCCGTTTGCCGAGTATGTGGGCTCGAGCGACACCGTGCTCGACTGCGAGATCACGCCCAACCGTCCCGATTGCCTGTCCATGATCGGCATGGCCCGCGAGACCGGCGCCATCTTCGACCGCGATTTCCACGTTGAGCTGCCCGCCATCAAGGCGGAGACCGGCCGCGCGACCGACGACGAGCTTTCGGTCGAGATCGCCGACGAGGGCCTGTGCGACCGCTATGTCGCCCGCATCGTGCGCAACGTTAAGGTGGGCCCGTCGCCCGACTGGATGGTTAAGCGCCTCAATGCCCTGGGCGTGCGCCCGCACAACAACATCGTTGACATCACCAACTACGTGATGATGCTCACCGGCCAGCCGCTGCACGCCTTTGACCTCGACACCTTTGCCGAGCGCGAGGGCAAACGGCGCGTGGTGGTTCGCGCCGCCCAGCAGGACGAGAAGTTCACGACCCTCGACGGCGAGGAGCGCACGCTCGACGCCGGCATGGGCCTGATCACCGACGGCGAGCGTCCCGTGGCGCTGGCCGGCGTTATGGGTGGCATGGATTCCGAGATCGAGGACGACACCGTCGACGTGATGGTCGAGAGCGCCTGCTTCAACGCCGGCCGCACCTCGCACACCAGCCGCGACCTGTCGTTGATCTCGGACGCTTCCATTCGTTTTGAGCGCCAGGTCGACGAGACCGGCTGCGTGGACGTCGCCAATGTGGCCTGCGCGCTCATCGAGGAGATCGCCGGCGGCCAGGTTGCCCCCGGCTACGTGGACGTGTTCCCCGCGCCCAAGACCATCGACAGCATCAAGCTGCGCCTGGCCCGCGCGCACGCCATCTGCGGCGCCGACATCGAGCCCGACTTTATCGAGCGCTCGCTCACCCGCCTGGGCTGCACCGTCGAGCGCGACGGCGAGGACTTTATGGTCACCCCGCCGAGCTTCCGTCCCGACCTGCCGCGCGAGATTGACCTGATCGAGGAGGTCCTGCGCCTGTGGGGCATGGGCCGTGTGACGGCGACCATCCCGGCTGCCAAGAACCACATCGGCGGCCTGACCCGCGAGCAAAAGCTCACCCGCAAGGTCGGCGAGATCCTGCGCGCCTGCGGCCTCAACGAGACCACGACCTTTGGTTTTGCCGCCCCGGGCGACCTGGAGAAGATCGGCATGCCCACCGAGGGTCGCGGCTGCTCCGTGGTGCTCATGAACCCGCTGGTTGCCGAGCAGACCGAGATGCGCCGCTCGCTGCTGCCGGGCCTTTTGCAGTCGGTAGCCTACAACGAGGCCCACGGCACTCCCAACGTGCACCTGTACGAGGTGGGCAGCCTGTTCCACGGCCGCGAGAACGCCAGCCTGCCCAAGGAGACCAAGTCCGTGGCGGGCGTGCTCTCGGGCCAGTGGAGCGAGCAGTCCTGGAACATGAAATACCGCAAGCTGCGCTTCTTCTATGGCAAGGGTATCGTGGAGGAGCTGCTTGCCCAGCTGCGTATCGAGAAGGTTCGCTTCCGTCCCGTCGAGGGCGAGAGCTATGCCTTCTTGCAGCCGGGTCGCGCGGCCGAGGTTCTGTCCGGCGGCACCGTGCTGGGCTGGGTCGGCGAGATCCACCCCGAGGCGCGCGAGGCCTGCGGCATCGACGAGGTCGTCGTCGCCTTTGAGCTCGATCTGGACAAGCTGATCAAGGGTGCCCGCAACCAGGAGAACTACCGCGAGTTCTCGCAGTACCCGGCCGTCGAGCACGATCTGGCTATCGTGGTCGATAACGCTGTGACCTGCGAGGACCTTGAGCGTCGCATCACCAGCGCCGGCGGCAAGCTGCTCGAGGGCGTGCGCCTGTTCGACGTCTATCGCGATCCGGTCCGCGTGGGCGTGGGCAAGAAGTCCATGGCCTTTGCGCTCACGTATCGCTCTGACGACCACACGCTCACCAGCGAAGAGGTCGAGAAGGCGCACCAGAAGATCGTCACCAAGGTGTGCAAGGGCGTAAACGGCGAGGTCCGCGGCTAGGATTGCTTGCGGCTTGGGCTGACGCGCAAGGCAAGGGCAGGGACACAGCCGAGTCGACACGGGCGGTGCCATGACGGCGCCGCCCGTCACCTTTCATCTGTGACGCATGTGTTACAAAACGGCGTGCTGCTTTGTTGGCGGCACGCCGTTTGCTATGATTGCCCGCGGCGTGTTACGAATCAGACAATACGTAACACTGGCGATATGGTTCAAACGGCACCGCAATTCCGCGTGCCGAAATCTAGGAGGCATCAGATGCACATTCCAGATAATTACCTATCCCCGCAGACCGATGCCGTCATGGCGGTGGCGATGGTCCCCGTATGGGTCCACTGCATTAAGAAGGTGCGCGCCACGCTCGACCGCGAGCACATGGCCTTCCTGGGTATTTGCGCCGCCTTCTCCTTTTTGCTCATGATGTTCAACGTGCCGCTGCCTGGCGGCACCACGGGCCACGCCGTCGGCGGCGCCCTCATCGCGCTGCTGCTGGGCCCGGAGGCCGCGACTATCGCGGTTTCTGTTGCTCTGGCCCTGCAGGCGCTGCTTTTTGGCGACGGCGGCATCCTGTCCTTTGGTGCCAACTGCTTTAACATGGCCTTTGTGTTGCCGTTTGTGGCCGCCATCGTGTTTCGCGCGCTCAACAGCCGTCTGCACGACAAGAGCTGGGGCACCTCGGTTTCTGCCATCGTGAGCGGCTGGGTCGGCCTGTGCGTGGCGGCCCTGTGCGCGGCCATCGAGTTTGGTATTCAGCCTATGCTCTTCACCAACGCGTCCGGCGCCCCGCTGTATTGCCCCTTCCCGCTGTCGATTGCCATTCCCGCCATGTTGATCCCGCATATGCTGGTGGCCGGTGTGGTCGAGGGCGTGGCGACTGCCGCGATCTACGCATTCATTAAGAAGACGGCGCCGAGCATTATCGTCGGGCCCGAGGCCGTTGACGGCCAGCTTGCTGCCAATGGCGCTGCCGCCAAAAAGATCTCGCTGATCCCCACGCTTATCCTGGTTGCCGTACTTGTCGTTGCCACGCCGCTGGGCTTGCTCGCTACTGGTGACGCCTGGGGCGAGTGGGACGGCGAGGGCGCCGCGACCGCTGTTCAGGAGGCTGGCGACGACAGCTTGCAGGCTTCGGTCGGCCTGGATGCCCCGACCTTTGCCGATTCGTTGCCCACGGGCGATTACCTGCAGGCCTATTCCGAGGAGCAGGGTTTTGGCTTTGCCGGCCAGGCTGCCATGTATATCCTCTCCGGCGTGATTGGCGTGGCGGTGCTCACCATCGTATTCCGTCTTGTTTCGCTGACGGCAAAGGAAAGCGGGTCCCATGCAAACGGTCGAGCTGCCTAGCTGGCTCGCGGCCCAAGAGCGATACGAGCCCACGGGCGCTCGGCATCGCGTCATGCAAAAGAACGTCCTACACCTGGCGAGCCTGCTCGAGCGGGTTCGCCTGGGCGGCGGCGCACACGAGGGCGGGTCGATCATCGACCGCGCCCTTTCTTCCGTTTCGGCGCCGGTGCGCCTGCTCGGCATGCTCGTCTGTATCCTGTGCGTGTGTTTGACGCAAAGCCCGCTGTACCTGATGCTGATGGCGGCGATCGCGCTGGTGTTGATCGCTGTGCGCCCCGCGCGCGGTCTGCGGGCGACCTTTATGCCGGCGCTCGCCGCCGCGGGATTTGCCGTGGTCTTGGCGCTGCCGGCCCTGCTGCTGGGCGCTTCCGCCACGATCGCCATGTTAAAGATCGCGCTCAAGACGTTCGTTAACGTGTCGCTGGTGCTGGGTGTTTCGTGGACGCTCACCTGGAGCCGTATGTCGGCGGCGCTCAAGGCGCTGCACCTGCCCGACGAGGTCATCTTTACCTTTGACATGGCGCTCAAGCACATTGAGGTGCTCGGCCGCACGGCGCACGACCTCACCGAATCGGTCATGATACGCAGTGTGGGTCGCGCGCCTGCGGGTTTTTCGCGCACCGATTCGGTGGCGGGTATCATGGGCATGACATTTATCAAGGCGATGGAATGCAGCCGCGCGATGGATGAGGCCATGCTCTGCCGTGGGTTTGCCGGCGCGTATCCGGCGCCTGCCCGGAGCAGTCTGAGTTGGCGCGATGCGGTCTATGCGGGGATCGTGCTGTTGCTGTCGGCGCTGTGTGCGGCGCTGTAGAGTGGGCGCTGCGGCCGATGCGGATAGGGAAAGGCAACGTTTTGGCAATCGAGATGAATAGCCCTGCGGGTGTTAGGGACGCGCGCGGTGCCGGTGCTGCGCCGCTCATTGAACTGCGCGACGTGGTGTTTTCCTATGCAGGGCATACGGTGGTCGATGGCGTTTCGCTGCAGGTTCATCGCGGCGAGCTCGTTGCCCTGCTTGGTCCCAATGGCTGCGGCAAGACGACGATCATGCGGCTTATCAACGGACTTGAGGTGCCCAGCACGGGTACGTACCTGTTCGATGGTGAAACGGTCGATGCGGCTTACCTCGCCGATCCAGTGCGCTCGCAGCGCTTCCATCAGCGCGTGGGCTTTGTGTTCCAGAACGCCGACGCCCAGCTGTTCTGTGCGACCGTGGGCGAGGAAGTCGCCTTTGGCCCGGCTCAGATGGGCCTGCCGGCAGACGAGCTCGAGCGCCGCGTGCGTGACGCGATGGAGCTGTTCCAAGTTGCCGACCTCGTCGATGCTTCTCCCTATCAGCTTTCGGGCGGGCAGAAGAAGCGTGTGGCGCTGGCCGCCATCGTCTCTATGAATCCGGACATCCTGGTGCTCGACGAGCCCACCAACGGGCTCGACGAGGACTCGTGCGACATTGTTGTCGGCTTCCTTTTGGCTTATGTTGCGGCAGGCAAGACGGTGCTCATGAGTACTCATCATCAGGATTTGGTGCGCCGCCTGGAGGCTCGCGCTATTTATATCGACCGGTATCATCACGTGGTCGATGCGCCGACACCCTCGTATGGGACCGAACGTGACGCTGCCCGATAGGGGCTGCGTGGGGCGCGTGATGCGCTTGTAACGCCGCCGTGTAGGCGGCCTCGAATGGTATAGTTATCCGAGTTTTACGGGGGTGGCTATGCCAAGTTGGAATATTCATATCGCTCAGACGGAGCGCTTGCTCGCGCGTGCCGGCGCCGTTGCCGATACCGTGCGCGACCGTAATGCCTTTTTGTTTGGCTGCGTGGTTCCGGATATCTTTGTGGGCTACATGGTTCCTGGTATTGCCGATCCCATTCCATATCGTATAACGCACTTTGCCAAGCCCGAGCCGATCCCCAAGCCTCGTGAGCACGAGTTTTGGGATACCTATGTGGCCCCGCTGCTGAGCGGCGCCCCGGCTGGCGCACCGGCTGTGGCGACCTCGATCGTGGAGGAGCGCGAGCGACTCAATCGAGTTCACTATCCCCATCGCTATGAGGGAGCCGAGCCCGTGGAAGGCCCCGATACGTCTGAGTTTTCGATGGCATCCGAGGATGTGGCGCAGTCGTTGCTCGATCTAACGCTGGGCGTTTGGTCGCATCTGGTGGCCGATACCGTGTGGAACACGCGCGTGAACCAGTATCTTAAGGCGCATGGCGGCAAGCCGTGCGAGGAGTTTCGCATTAAAAAGCAGGGCGACTTTGACTGGTTTGGTAAGACGCTGGGCATCGTATCCATTCCGCGCGCGACCGATCGCCTGTATACTGCGGCGACGCGTTTTGGGCAGTATCCCATCCATAAGG
>URJD01000111.1 GCA_900548075.1 uncultured Collinsella sp. | reverse complement strand
TCAACGATATGGCACCGTGGGGACACATGTATGTCAATCCTGGTCTAACAGAGCCTTTTTTAATCCCCGCCCCAGAAATATCATCGGCAAACGACTACTTTGCACTGGTAAGGACGCCGGTGGTGTCGAACGCCGGGGTAAAGCTCTCGTCTACCGCTCCACCCTCTTGCCAGAACATCGTCGTAAAGCCCAAGTCGTCGGCATGATCGAGCACCTGCTCGTACTCCTCGCGCGTCACGGCGCGCGCCAGATCGCCGCCCTGCTCGCGCATGAGCGCATTGGGCGTGTACTGGTTCATGACCGAGATCGGCACGTCGCCCACCGTCTGCCACACCAGGTCTAACACGCGGCACGAGTCATCCGCATGCCCCGGCAGCACCAGGTGGCGCACGATGATGCCGCGCTTCATGAGCCCGCCCTCATCCACCAACTCTCCCCCGCGGCGCTCGACCTCGTGCGCCATCTGGGCCAGACCCGACACGGCCACGCGCGGATAGTCCTTAATATGAGAAAGCGACTGCGCAAGCCCGGCATCGGCATATTTAAAGTCGGTGAGCCACACATCAACCAGGTCACCCAAGGCAGCAACGGCACTCGCCCGCTCATAGCCGCTCGTGTTGTAAACGATCGGGATGTCCAGCCCGCGCTCCCTCGCTGCGGCAATCGCGGCCGGCAGCAGGTGAGCATAATGCGTCGCAGTCACCAGGTTGATGTTGTTGGCGCCCTGGTCCTGCAGTTCCAGCATAATCTCGACCAGGCGCTCAGGTGAAATCTCAAGGCCAAAATTGCCGGTCGAGATCTCGTGGTTCTGACAATAGACGCATTTGAGCGAGCAGCCGCTAAAGAAAATCGTGCCCGAGCCGGCCTCACCCGAGATGGGCGGCTCCTCCCACATATGGAGCGCCGCGCGGGCGACCTTAAGCGCGTCGTCGGCGCCGCACACGCCACGCGCGCCCTCGTCGCGTGCCGCGCCGCAACGGCGTGGACACAAATGGCAGGCGGGCGAAAAAAGTTCGGTCAACGACGTCGGCATAAAAACATGCTCCAAAACAACGATTCAGCAGCTCAAACGCAAAAGCCCGGACCGCACAGACGGCTCCAAGCCCAAGGCGCCGTAATCGTCCGACACGATTTTTATAATGTCAAGACTGGAATCGACAAAGTGCCGCTTTATGATGTAGGTATTCCGCCCCCCGCGGAGCAACTGGGTGAACCGTCGCGTTTATTTAGGGAGCCCACACAGTCGTACCTAGTACAGGTATCCTTCGTTGTTAAGGACGCTGGAACAGTCGATGAGGGCACCCACCTGTTTTAGGTGGGTTCATTTTCGTAACGTGGGGGGTGGTTTTCATTTGCCGAAAACCACCATTACAGCCCATATGGATCCCCGCCGGTATCCCGACAAGCCATCGACAACATCCCAATATCTGGTAAGCGCGTGATTATCGCTGCATGCAATTCCATGCACCCCCCGTGGTCGAGTATCATGGTTCGGCTATGCCCTTTGCGCATGGCGTTCTTCTGACCTTTTCCTTCGACGCTTGGCGGTTTTTAGATTCATGGCTTCATCCCCGAGCTACATACCGTACCTATGCGTGGCAGCGGCGGCCTTTATCACGACCTTCCTCATGGTGCCCCTGGTCAAGCGCTTGGCAATTAAGCTCGACGCCGTCGACTATCCTTCCAAGCGCCGCATCAACACCAAGCCCATCCCGCGTTTGGGCGGAACGGCGGTGTTTTTGGGCCTGGTCGTTGCCTGCATTGTGCAAATCCTAGGCACCTGGCACCTAGGCTGGCCGCCCGTCCTGGTGCCGCACCCGCGCCTTCACATTAGCTATCCCATGCTGGCGCTCTCCTTTACCGTCATCTTTGCGACCGGCGCTATCGACGACGTCATCCAGCTCAAGCCCAAGCAAAAGCTGGCCGGACAGGTCCTCGCTGCGCTCATCGCCTGCGTGGGTGGCCTGCGCATCGGCGTCATCGTCAACCCGTTTGCCCCCGGCGAAATCATGCTCGGATGGCTCACCTACCCCATCACCGTGATCTATCTGGTGGCATTCACCAACATCATTAACCTCATCGACGGCCTCGACGGCTTGGCCACGGGCATCTGCGGCATCGCGTCGTTCACCATGTTTTCGATGGCCGTTCTCTCGGGCCGCATCGACGCCGCCGCGCTCTCCATTGCGCTCTTTGGCGCCTGCCTGGCCTTTTTGCGATACAACTTCAACCCCGCAAGCATCTTCTTGGGCGACTCGGGGTCGCTGCTTCTGGGCTTTGCGCTGGGCTCCATCTCGCTACTCAACGTGAGCCGCACCGCCGCGCTCACCTCGCTTATCATCCCGCTCATCGTTGCCGGCGTGCCCATCATCGACACGTTTAGCGCCATCGTGCGCCGCAAGCGCGCCCACATTAGCATCGGACAGGCCGACAAGGGCCACATCCACCACCGCCTGATCCAAGAGGGCTACAACCAAAAGCAGGCAGTGCTCCTCATCTACGCCTGGTGCATCATGCTTTCGGCCGGCGCCGCCGCGATTAACCAGGTCGAGGTGCCCATGCGCGTGCTCATCTTTACCGTACTCGCCATTGGCTCGGCGGCCTTTGCCAAGCACCTGCACCTGTTTGAGCCCGTGCTGCGTCACCATTACAACAAGCGCACGCACGAGGATGAGCTCGTCACCCCCGACGACCCCGCCTTTAAGCAGGAGGAGCAGGCAGCAGAAGAACGCAAGGAGGAGCGCCACCACAGGCGCTAGGGTAAGCTGCCGAGGATGCGTCCAGACGCCGCCGGCCAAACGTGCAGCCACGCCGCGCCCATCGCACAAGCCGCCGCTCTCCCGCCCCTCGCCTACTTACGACCCGCCCCTCCAATAAACGCGTTATCATCTTGACCCATGAACATACGTTAGGAGCAATCATGCCAAACGAGAACAGCTACGAAGTCGCGCTGCAAAAGAGCAACGCCATTCGCGAGGGCCTGGCCAAAACGCCCGAGAAGTTCACCATGCTCACCGGCGACCGCCCCACCGGCCGTCTGCACCTGGGTCACTACTTCGGCACCCTCAAGGGCCGTGTTGAGCTGCAGAACATGGGCGCCAAGACCAACGTGCTCATCGCCGACTACCAAGTCATCACTGACCGCGATACGACCGAGCACATCCAGGACAACGTGTACAACATGGTCATGGACTACCTTGCCTGCGGCATCGACCCCGACAAGACCATGATCTACGCGCACTCCGCCGTGCCCGCCGCCAACCAGCTCATGCTGCCGTTCCTGTCGCTGGTCTCCGAGGCCGAGCTGGCGCGCAACCCCACGGTCAAGGCCGAGATGGAGGCCTCGGGCCACGAGCTCACCGGCCTTCTGCTCACCTACCCGGTGCACCAGGCCTGCGACATCCTGTTCTGCAAGGGCAATGTGGTGCCCGTCGGTCGCGACCAGCTGCCGCACATCGAGCTCACCCGCACCATCGCCCGCCGCTTTAACAACCGCTACGGCAAGGTGTTCCCCGAGGTCGACGCACTGCTGTCCGAGACCCCGCTGCTGCCGGGCCTGGACGGTCGCAAGATGAGCAAGAGCTACGGTAACGCCATCAACATCTCGATGACCGCCGAGGAGACGGCCAAGCGCATCAAGAAGAGCCAGACCGACTCCGAGCGCATGATCACGTTCGATCCCGAGAACCGCCCCGGCGTGTCCGGCCTGCTTTCAACCGCCGCCATTTGCACTGGCCGTTCCGAGGTCGAGATTGCCGAGGAGATTGGCATGGGCGGCTCCGGCCAGCTCAAGAAGTACGTGACCGAGGCCGTCAACGAGTACTTCGCGCCGATCCGCGAGCGTCGTCAGCGCTATGAGAACGATCTGGACTATGTGAAGGACGTGCTGCACGAGGGCAACCGTCGCGCCAACGAGATTGCCGAGCAGACCCTGGCCGAGGTTCAGGACGCCATGGGCATGGTGTACTAGATCGATCTGCTGGCTAGAACTTTCGATTGCTATAGGGCGGGCGCTACGGCGTCCGCCTTTTTTGGTGCCCGACCGGTTCGGCTCTGCCCATTGCACTCCCCCGACAAACAGGAACAGGCCCGCTGGCAGTTAGTTGCCAGCGGGCCTGTTCCCGAAGTACACCGTTGAATCGCACAGAGGGGAGGAATGCGAATCAAACTCAACAGGGCAGGCTTTTTCATCGCCTATTGCCTGCTCCGTTGCTGAATACAATATAGTTCACCGTGGTTTACTTTCTAGTGTGAAACTACCTCACCATACCTTCTCCATAAGTTAGCTCAGGTAAACTAGAACCACCACAAAGGGGGGGGCAGGCACCTTTGTGGTGGTTTTGGCGCGAGCAAGCCGTTAAAGCCCGGCCGGCCAACGACAGGCGCCCAGGTCGACGTGCATGGGGTCGGTAAACGTCACGCCCTCCCCCATTAAGAGCTCACGCTGAGCATCGGGGCCGCCAAACGCAAAGCCCTCGCAAATGCGGCCATCGGCAAACACCACGCGGTGACAGGGAATCTCGCCGGGGCGCGGATTGCCGTGCAGGGCATACCCCACGTACCGCGCACTTCGTGGACGTCCAGCAAGCAGCGCCACCTGACCATACGTGGCGACCATCCCCTCGGGAATCTGCTCGACCACCTCGTACACCCGCTCAAAAAAGCCCTCAGACGCCATTGCTCGCTCCCTTCCACCCGGAATAGCATAAACCACCACAAAGGTTCCTGTCCCCTTTGTGGTGGTTTTGGCAGGTGGGCTAGTTAACGGGCTGGAAGAAGGCTACGGCTACGGCGCCGGGGCCTACATGGGTGCCGATGGTGGCGCCGATGGTGTGAACGGGCAGTTCGCCCTCGGTGTGTCCAGCCCACAGTGCCGCGCTGTCCTCGATATACTTCTTGAGCACCGCATCCGAAAGGCCCGTATAGCCGAGCGCCAGCGGCATGGAAAAGTCGATGCCTCCTGCCTTTTCGACCTTCTGGTTGAGCAGGTTACGTCCGTTCTTGGAACCGCGCGCCTTGCCCAGCTGCACGATCAGACCGTCCTCGGCAGCTACAACGGGCTTTACGTTGAGCAGCGTGCCCACGGCGCCGGCAGCAGCAGACAGGCGACCGCCGCGCACCAGGTACTCCAGCGTCTCGAGCAGACCAATAACCACCACGCGGTCACGGACGGCCTCGACAGCCGCCGCGATCTGGGCCGCGCCCTGGCCCTCGTCCACTAGGCGTAGGGCATACTCGACCAGCACGCGCTCACCCAGGGTAACGTTATTGCTATCAACCACATACACGTCGCCGCCCGGCGCCTCGGCAAGTGCGGTACGGGCGCTCTGATTGGTCCCCGAAAGTTTGGCACCCACGGTAATAATCACCGCCTCGTCGCCGGCCTCACGCGCCTCGGCAATCGCCTGCGAAAACGCGTACGGGTTGACCTGGCCGGTCTTGGGCAGCTCATCGCGCTCCACAAGCATCTCGTAAAAGCGCTGGTGATCGATGTCGATGCCATCCATATACACATCGGTGCCAAAGGTAACGGACAGCGGCAAAACACGCAGAGCGGGGTGCTCCGCCGGCGACATATCGCTTGCGGAATCGGTAATAATGCGGACGGACATAACAAATCCTTTCTTGCACAGGTCCCGCGTAGGGAATTTTGACAGCAATGCCCCGGCACGGCATACGCGCTCAAACGGGACGATGCAGTTTTTAATGGGAAGCAAATGCCTTGGCGGCCTTAGATCTCGCGCAGGGTGTTGAGAATCGTGCGCAGCGACGCATACATCTGCTCGCGCTGCTCCACACCCATAGCCTTACCGGTGGTATCGAGCACCTCGCGAATGATGCGGTCCGCCTCGCTCATGCTCTCGCCGCCTAGAGCGGTCAGGCGCACCGGAGCACGATACTTAACGGCGGCATCGCCCGAATCATCGACCTCGACGTAGCCGCCCTCCTCCAGATGCGCGAGCGTGCGCGAGACGGCAGCACGGGTCACGCCTGCCATGCGAGCCAGGTCAGCACCAGTCAGGCCGTCCTTGCTGCGCTCAAGATAGTACAGGCACATAACGTCGGAGCCCTTGAGGCCCAGCCTTGCGCCCTCGGATGTCTTAATGCGCTGGATCTCCTTGTAGAGCCCGCTGATCAGTCCGACAAAGTCCTCGAAACGTGTCTCGTCGTTCTGCTGCATGGGAGACGACCGCCTTTCGCTTGCATGATGCTAACGGGTAAACATCTTAGCCGCACAAGGCAACACCCATACCCAAATATCCCATTTGTTAACCCATCAACATAAAAACCACCACAAAGGGGACAGGCACCTTTGTGGTGGTTTGGGGCATCGAGTTTGATCCGCAGAC
>URJD01000110.1 GCA_900548075.1 uncultured Collinsella sp. | reverse complement strand
AGGCGGCGGGGGAGCGCCCGGTGCGCGTGTGCGTGCTCGAGGGCATTGTCGACCACACCAACGTCGGCGCGATTTTCCGCTCGGCGGCTGCGCTGAACGTCGATGGCATTTTGGTGAGTCCTACGTGCTGTGACCCGCTGTATCGTCGCTCGGCCCGCGTGAGCATGGGCACCGTGTTTCAGGTGCCGTGGACGCGTATTGGCAGTGAGGCGCGCGTATGGCCGCATGATGGGCTGGCGGCGCTGCACGATGCCGGCTTTTCGTGTTCCGCCATGGCGTTGACGGATGATTCGGTGTCGTTGGACGATCCCGTGCTGCAGGAGATTGATCGCCTGGCGATCTTTATGGGTACCGAGGGTGCCGGCCTGGGAGCCAAGACCATTGAGGGCTGTGACCGCGCCGTGCGCATTCCGATGGCGCACGGGGTCGATTCGCTCAACGTGGCCGCGGCGAGCGCCGTCGCCTTTTGGCAGCTGTGCCCGCACGTGAGCAATGAGTATCACTACCAGCCGGGTTTGTATCACTAGGCAGATATTTCGCACCGCGCTCTAATTCGGGGTGTTTCGGTCGCCGCCAGTCGGTGCTAAGCTGGTTTTGGCTTTGGTTTTAAATTGCTGTTTTGTTGTTTGACGTATGCGTGTGGGGAGGGCGTGTGGCTAAGAAATCTACGGCTATCGATGTAACGCAGGGTGTTATTTGGCAGCAGCTGCTTTCGCTGTGCGTTCCCATCTTTTTTAGTTCGTTTTTTCAGCAGGCCTACACGCTTATCGGTACCTATATTGTCGGTCAGTTTGGCGGCAAGCTCGCGCTGGGCGGCATTCAAGCCACGATGGTCCTCACCGAGCTCTGCATTGGCTTTTGCGTTGGCGTTGGCGCTGGTTGTGCCGTTATCACGGGTCAGTTTTTTGGCCAGCACGATGATGAGCGTCTGAGCCGTTCGGTCCATACGGCCATGACGCTTGCGCTGGTGGGCGGTATCGTTTTCTCGATTCTTGGCATAGTGTTCGTTGAGCCCATGCTGGTGCTTATGAACACGCCGCATGAACTATTGGCCGAGGGCGTGGCCTATGCTCGCTGTTATTTTGCCGCGATGGTTGCGGCACTGCTGCTTAATATGGGAACCGCACTGCTGCGTGCCGTGGGCGACACACGCGGGCCCGCCGTGATCATTGCCTCTGGCTGCCTGGTTAACGTGGTGCTGGATATCATCTTTGTCGCTGTGTTGCATATGGAGGCGCTGGGCTGTGGCATCGCAGTGGCGCTGACCATTTGCTCCAATGCAACGATGATCGTGTTGCGCATGATGCGCGCTCCGGGTGCATGGCGTCTTTCGCTGTCTAGGCTCGGCATCGATCGCGGCATTTGCAAGAGTATGATCTCGTGTGGTCTGCCACTCGGTTTTCAATCGGCTGCCTATTCGATCTCGAACGTGTTGATCCAGGTGTCGGTTAATTCGTTTGGCGCCGATGTCACGACTGCTTGGGGTCTATCTGGGCGCCTGGATGGCATTATCTGGATGGTTACCGAGGCGCTCGGCGTGTCGATCACCACGTTCTCGGCACAGAACTTTGGCGCGCGCAACTACGAGCGCATGCGCAAGGGCTACCATACGTCGCTCGTGCTGTCGTTTATGCTCATTGGTGGCCTGTCTGCCGTGCTGCTGGTGTTCTCGGGTCCGTTGTCGCGTCTGTTTGTCGACGATGCTTCGATTTCGGCGTACACCACGACGATTCTTCATTTCATCGCGCCGTTCTACGCGATCTTCTCGATTATCGAGAACGCGTCGGGCTCCATTCGCGGCGCCGGCGTGAGTCTGCAGCCTATGATGCTCACCATCTTTGGCACCGTTGTCTTGAGGGTGATCTGGGTGTTTGCGATCATGCCGTTCGATCCGTCGCTTGAGCACCTGCTGCTGGTTTACCCCGTAACCTGGCTCATCACCGCAACCATGTTCACCATCTACCACCACCGCGGCAACTGGCTAGGCCGCGCCACCGCCTAGTCATTGGTCATTGGGGACGTTCTTAAACGACTAGTTCTTGGGGACGTTCTTAAATGACTAGTCGTTTGGGACACTCTTTGCGACACGATTTTCGGGTTTTCATCCAGTTTGTCATGCATGCCCTTGTAAACTGTCAAAACGGGCTCAGCAAATTAGATCGTCCGCGCCTATCAGAAGTTGCCCGGTGGGTTTTTGATGGGAGGGCGATATGCCAAGAACTGGTCGAGTCGTTTCGTTAACGGGCTATAACCATATTATCGCGCGTGGAAATGGCGGCATTTGCATCT
Source organism: uncultured Collinsella sp. (assembly GCA_900548075.1). Classification (GTDB taxonomy): domain Bacteria; phylum Actinomycetota; class Coriobacteriia; order Coriobacteriales; family Coriobacteriaceae; genus Collinsella. Next base: position 4,067 of record URJD01000110.1, on the reverse strand, counting down.
TTGAAGACGATGAAGATCGATATCGGATGCTCACTTTGTTCGAGGGCAAGCTTGTCGGTAATGGCATTGGCGTTACAGCATGGTGCCTCATGTCGAATCACTTTCATCTCATGGTTGATGACCCTCATGGGAGAATTTCATCATGCATGAGTGGCATCCTTACCTCGTATGCTAAGTATTTCAATCGCAAAACTGACCGTGTTGGTCATTTGTTTCAGGATCGATTTAAGAACATTCCAGTTGAGAATGATATTCAGGCAATTGCGCTCGCTGACTACATCCATATGAACCCAGTTAAGGCGGGTGTTTCCGCTGTCGATACATATCGCTGGTCTAGCTATCGAGCATATGCGTATGGTTATGACGGATTTGGGTTTTGCGATCCAGGTATAGTGCTGGACCTCGTGGGCGGTTCGCTGGAATATCGGCATTATCTTGATGATAGGCTTGAGAACGCGCCTTATGATGCCGAGCCTCATCCTCGTGTTCTCGACGACAAAGTACTCGAAATCGCAAAACAGATTGCAGCTCCTGTCTCTCTTTCGGATATCAAGGCGATGACTCCAACCGAGCGTAGACCTGTTCTTTGCAAAATGCGCAAATCGGGTCTCACGGTCAATCAAATTGTGAGAGCTGTTGGCCTTGGTCGGGCAACGATCGCAAATGGCACGAGCGGTTGGCGTGATATGTAGGTCGTGGCTTGTTGCTCTTCATCAATAAGACTGTCCCCAATGACTAGTCGTTTAAGAACGTCCCCAATGACTACTCTTCGGATAAATTAGTATTCGATGCCTTGACGGGCTAGGAGGCCTTCGTCGAAGTAGTGTTTGACGGGGCGCATTTCGGTGACCAGGTCGGCGAGGTCAGCGAGGGGCAGCAGGCCGCGGCCGGTCAGTATGAGCTCTGTGGTGTCGGGTTTCATCGCGATCAGTTTCTCGACATCCTCGCGCGTCACGAAGCCGCGGCGCATGGCCTCGCCGAGTTCGTCCAAAATCAGAACGTCGACCTGTGAGATCTGCTCGCGTGCGAGCTCCATGATCTGTGCGGCGCAAGCCTCGGGCGTGTCGCGGTCGGCCTGTACAATTCGTAGCCCTAGGCGTGGTGCCGCATCATGCTCGGCGCAGTGCAGCTTCTTGGCAAACTGCAGCATGAGTACGTCGAGCCCATAACCTGTGGCGCGCATCGCCAATCCCAGCGCAGCCGTCGTCTTGCCCTTGCCGTCGCCCGTATAAATCTGAACCTTGCCGACTTCCAGTGATGCCATCTATGTCCTTTCGTGCCCGGCGTCGGTTTATCGCCGGCCGGGTTGGGTATTCTAGTTAGCATTATCAACCCCAGTAGATGGAGTTCAAGCAGATGGAGATGGATGACAACAAACGTAGACGGAATATGATTCTCTACGTGCTCATCGCCTTCGTCGTCTACCTCGTGCTCTCGACCGTTCTGTTCCCTAACATCGGTCACACGCAGCAGATTACGAAGACCGATTACTCGACGTTTGTCAAAGCGCTCGATAAGAAGAGTGTCGACAAGGTCGAGTACAACACGGACGATTACTCGATTTATTACACCAAGAAGGGCGAGGACGAGAACATCGCCTATAAGACGACCGGTGTGCCGAACGATGCGGGCTTTACCGATCGCGTGCTTGAGTCTGGCGCTTCGCTGGAGTCGGTCGTTCCCGATAAAAACTCGGGTTTGATGACCTACTACCTGCTTACACTCATCCTTCCCATGGCGATTTTCTTCCTGATCGGCTGGTGGCTCAACCGCCGCATGAAGAAGGCCATGGGTGATGACGGCCCGTCGATGAACTTTGGCGGCGGCGGTTTTGGCGGCGGCGGACTGGGTAAGTCCGGCGCGCGCGTGATCGCCTCCAAGGACGTGGGCGTGACCTTTAAGGACGTCGCCGGCCAGGAAGAGGCCAAGGAGTCTCTCAAGGAGGTCGTCGACTTTCTGGAGAAGCCGCAGCGCTACGAGGAGATCGGCGCCAAGCTGCCGCGCGGTGCTCTCCTTGTTGGCCCTCCAGGTACCGGTAAGACCCTGCTTGCCAAGGCTGTTGCCGGCGAGGCCGGTGTTCCGTTCTTTAGTATTTCGGGCTCTGAGTTCGTTGAGATGTTTGTTGGTCGCGGCGCTGCAAAGGTTCGTGACCTGTTTAAGCAGGCCAAGGAAAAGGCCCCGTGTATCGTCTTTATCGATGAGATCGATACCATCGGTAAGAAGCGTGATGGCGGCGGCTTTAGCGGCAACGACGAGCGCGAGCAGACGCTCAATCAGTTGCTGACCGAGATGGATGGCTTCGATAACCACAAGGGTATCGTTGTCCTTGCCGCAACCAACCGCCCCGACAGTCTCGATCCGGCGCTGCTGCGCCCCGGTCGTTTTGACCGCCGCATTCCCGTCGAGTTGCCCGATCTGACCGGTCGTAAGAACATCCTCGAGCTTCACGCCAAGAGTGTGAAGACCGAGCCGCCGATCGATCTGACCGCGATTGCCCGCGCCACGCCCGGTGCCTCGGGCGCCGACCTGGCCAATATCATCAACGAGGGCGCCCTGCGCGCCGTTCGCGAGGGTCGCAAGCGTGCAACCCAGGATGACTTCGAGGAGTCGGTGGAGGTCGTCATTGCCGGCCAACAGCGTAAGTCCACGGTGCTTTCCGACCATGAGAAGCAGGTCGTTTCCTACCACGAGATCGGTCATGCCATCGTCGCTGCCCGCCAAAAGGGTTCCGCGCCGGTTACCAAGATCACCATCGTGCCGCGCACGAGCGGTGCTCTTGGCTATACCATGCAGGTCGAGGAGGACGAGCGTTTCCTGACGACACGCCAGGAGGTCTTGGACAAGCTTGCCGTCTACTGCGGCGGCCGTGCGGCCGAGGAACTCATTTTTGGCGAGATGACGACCGGTGCCGCCAACGATATCGAACAGGCCACCAAGCTCGCCCGCAACATGGTGACGCGCTTTGGTATGTCCGACGAGTTTGGCATGATGGCGCTCGGTACCGTGCAGAACGCGTATCTCAATCAGGACACGTCGCTCACCTGCGCCCCTGGTACGGCCGAGCGTGTGGACGCGATTGTCGCTAAGCTGATTGAGGATGCGCACGATCGCGCCCTGCAGATCCTCAAGGAGAACAAGTTCAAGCTCCATGAGCTGGCTCGTTATCTGTACAAGAAGGAGACCATCACGGGTGAGGAGTTCATGAACCTCCTCACGCGTGAAAATCCGCTGATGCCAAAGCAGCAGTAAGGTCGGCAGCGCAGTTTTGAACGCCCCATTTGAGTGTCCAGCTCAAATGGGGCGATTTGTGTGGGGAGAGTTGTATATGAAGATCGTGGTAAGTGCCTGTTTGATGGGTGAAAGCTGTAAGTATAACGGGCTCGACAATTACCATCGCGAGCTGGTCGAGGCTTGCGAGCGCACGGGGACCGAGGTCTTACTGGTGTGCCCCGAGGTCTTCGGTGGCCTGCCCACGCCGCGCAAGCCATCCGAGATTGTGAACGGCGAGGTCCGTACCTGCGAGGGCGCCTCGGTCGATCGCGAGTTTCGCCTGGGCGCTCAACGTGCGCTCGATATGTGCGAGCAGGCGGGCGGCCCGTCCGAGATCGCTGTGTGCGTCTTGCAGGATCGTAGCCCCTCGTGCGGTGCGAGTCGCGTCTACGATGGCACCTTTAGCGGTACGCTCACCACGGGCAACGGTGTTTTTGTCGATCTGCTGCTGCGTCACGGCTACCGTGTGATTCCGGCTAGCGAGTTCGATCCCAGTATGCTGGAACATTGTCCATAGCACTCGAACCCAACACTTCCTCACGGGTGACCGTTTTGGCATCATCCGTGAAGTTGATATTGAGTACGACCCGGTCATCAAAGACGTAGACCGAGTTGACAGGCACCGTACCCAGACAGCCCCTCCCCGCGGCCCTCGCGCAGGAACGCGTACAAGGCCCTCCCGTCTCTTGCGCCCCTCCTGCCCCAAACCCTGCTAGGAACGAGTGCAGCAAACTGGAATTTTAAATTAGTCTTTGCAAATAACCTTTGAACCTTCACCATCAATTACAATTCCCTGA
>URJD01000109.1 GCA_900548075.1 uncultured Collinsella sp. | reverse complement strand
GGCTTGCCCGCCAGCTTAAAGCCAAGCACGCTCACGATGTTCGAGCTGGCATCGGACAGATTATTCATGGCGTCCGCCACAATCGAAACCGATCCCGACAGCACGCCAATTACGCCCTTCGCAGCGCATAGTGCCACATTGGCGAGAATACACACCACGCCCGCCAACGTGCCCACGCGCGCACGGTCGCCCTGCGCACGCTTAACAATCCACTCGACCATCTACATCCGCCCCCACGGTACTACCTATATATCTATTGCTCAAACGGATTGTAGTGTAGCCACTTTGCCCCACAGATACAAAAAGGCCGCAACCAACACGGGCCACGACCTTGGAATGTGCCATGCGGGACTGCCCCTTTGTCACACAGGTTTATGCGCTTACTTCAGCAGCGCTCGCAACTGTTTCGGGTGAATCAGCTCCGTCCCCCGTCGCCTGCCCCTTCGCCGGCACCACGCCAAAGCAGTAGCTCAGCGCCGCAGACACCGCAAATGCCACACCGCCGGCGGCGCAGCACCACAGCAGGTTCGAGATGCCGCCCGTGGCAAAGCCAATGACCATGAGGACATTCGTCATGCCGATGGTATAGGCCGTAACGTGGCCCACGGCCGCAACAAGGCCTCCGACGGCGCCGCCAATGGCCATGCACGTCAGGCACCTGCCATATTTAAAGCCGCAACCGTACAGCGCCGGCTCGCTTACGCCGCCAAGAACACCCGAGATTGAATAGCCCAGCATGAGCGCCTTCTCGTCCTTATCCGCAACGCGAAGCGACGCGCCAAAGGGCATGCCCCAAACGGCGAACGTTGCCATCGTCGCGGCGATCAGAATGCACGAATCCGTTCCCACGCTCATAAACTGCGCATAGGCGAGCGATAGGACGACGTTGCTGACGCCCGCGATCTTAAGGAACTCCCAGCTGGCGGCAAGCCCCATGAGCGTGAGCAGCGACACGATGCCACCGGAATTGCCAAGCATAAACATAAGCTGGCCCAACAGCATGCCTAGATAGCTGCCCGCCGGCGCCGTAATACACAGCGAAACCGGAACCATGACAAGCATGGTTGTAAACGGAACAAACGAAAACGCCACGGCCTTAGGGATAACGCGCTGAAAGAAACACTCCACTCGCCATAGCACGGGCACCGAGATGAGAACCGGAATAACAGTCGTCGTGTAATCGTTGACCGGCGCGGGAAGCAGACCATACACGGAAGTCATCGATGCCCCCGTCGTCGATGCGGCATCGACGAGCTTAAGCAGATCGGGCGCAATCAATACGCCGCCCAGCATCATGCCCAGCTGCTCCGAGCAACCGAGCTGGCGGGCGGCCGCCCAACCAAGATAAATGGGCAAAAAGTAGTAGCCGGCGTTATAAAGCCAACTGTAGAACAGGCGATAGATTTCGGAATCGGCAGACCACAGGCCCAGCATGCCTTCGCCCATAATGACGGCGACGGTGCGGAACAACGCCGCGCAGACAATAAAGGGCAGCGCCGACATCATGCTTTTGGACAGATAGTCCACCACGGCCATGGCGTTTGATGAAACCGTCGTCGTAAACGAGGTATTAGAAACTTGTGACATGGAACGCCTTTCCCAATGTGACATGCGGACTGTCCCTTTGTCACATCGTGCGGTACTGACCGATTGCGCGGTACTTTTCGTAGCGGAGGTTTGTGAGGGTCGCGTCGTCGAGCCGCCCAAGCGTATCGAAGGCATCAAATGCCGAGGACATGACGGCACCGGCGATCTCCTCATGTGACAGGCCCCTATCGTCGACAACGCCGTCGATGATGCCGAGCGCCAACAGATCGGGGGCCGTGAGCTTCAGCGCCTCGGCGGCCTCATTCGCGCGCTCGGTATCCTTCCACAGGATCGACGCACAGGCCTCGGGGCTCACGACCGAATAGGCCGAGCTCGAGAGCATCAGGATACGGTCGGCCACGGACAGCGCCAGCGCGCCACCAGAGCCGCCCTCGCCTGTCACCACCGAGACAATCGGCGTCTTAAGGCCGCTCATCTCCATGAGATTTTGGGCAATCGCCTCGCCCTGGCCGCGCTCCTCGGCACCGATGCCGCAAAACGCGCCCGAAGTATCGACCAGGCACAGAACCGGTCGACCAAACTTTTCGGCCTGGCGCATAAGGCGACGCGCTTTGCGGTAGCCCTCGGGATGCGCCATGCCAAAGTTGCGGCGCATACGCTCTTTGGTCGTGGTGCCGCGCTCGATGGCGATAACCGTTACGGGGCGTCCGTCTTTCCAGCCAATGCCAGCCACCACAGCGGCGTCGTCGCCAAAGTAACGGTCGCCGTGCATCTCCACAAATCCATCCAGGCCCAGCGAGATCATCTCACCCGCCGTGGCGCGATCTGCCGAGCGGGTCTGCTTGACAATCTCGAGCGCGGTTTTTGGTGCCGGCGAGCGCTTAAACAAGTGTCCCAGTTTTTTGCCGCGGCGACCCGCATGCACGATCTCATGCGGTGCCCCCAGGCTGGGCGCATGCCCTTCGTGCAGCGCCAACAGCTCGCCTACCGTGAGCGCAATCTCGCCACGCGGAACAACGGCATCGCAAAAGCCGTGCTCCAGCAAAAACTCGGAGCGCTGAAATCCCTTGGGCAGGCGCTTGTGCATGTTCTGCTCGATCACGCGCGGGCCGGCAAATGCCGTCAGGGCATCGGGCTCGGCCAGGATAATGTCGCCTTCCATGGCAAAGCTCGCGGTTACGCCTCCGGTCGTGGGGTCGGTGAGCACCGTAATATACAGGCCGCCCGCCTCGCTGTGGCGCCTAACCGCCGCAGAAATCTTGGCCATCTGCATAAGCGAGGTCACGCCCTCCTGCATGCGCGCACCGCCCGAAACGGTAAAGCCGACAACTGGCAATCCCAGCTCGGTCGCACGCTCAAATGCGCGACAGATCTTCTCGCCCACCACGGAGCCCATCGAGCCCATCATAAAGTTGGCGTCCATAAAGAAGAGCGCCGTATCGCAACCGCAGATTTTGCCCTTGCCGCACACAACGGCATCGCGCTCGCCCGAACGCTCGCTCACGCTCTTGAGCTTGTCGGCATAGCCGGGAAACGAGAGGAAGTCCTCCGACGCCAGATTGGCATCCCATTCCTCAAACGTGCCCTCGTCGACCGTCATGCGCATGCGCGCGCGACCGCTCACGCGAAAGTGTTTGCCGCAACGAGGGCAGACCTCGAGGTTGTCGTGTAGGCGTGCCTCATCGATCACACGGCGGCACTCCGAGCACTTGATAAACACGTGGCGCGCGGGAAACTCGGCGCACGACTCGGTTATCGGCCCCTCAAGGACATTGACCGTCTTCGCTTTTCTATTCATCAGCATAGAGATGCCCCATCAGATCGGTGTGATACATGCCCGACAAGAACTCGTCGTTTGCCAGCACGTCGAGCTGAAGCTCGCTGTTTTCGCTCACGCCCTCGATCACGAGCTCGCCCAGGGCCGAGCGCATCTTGCGAATGGCGCCGTCGCGCGTGGGCGCACACACGATGAGCTTGCCGAGCATGGAGTCGTAGTACGGCGGAACGTTCGCGCCGGTAAACATGGCGGAATCCCAGCGCACGCGCGGACCGCCCGGCACACGCAACGCGGTGACCGTTCCGCATGACGGCAGAAAGTCCGGCGTCTCGGCATTGATGCGGCACTCCATGGCGTGGTTGCGGACCGGCATGTCCTCCTGCTCAAAGGGCAGAGGCTGGCCGGCTGCCACGCGCAGCTGCCACTTGACCAGGTCGGTATCGGTCACAAACTCCGTAACCGGATGCTCCACCTGCAAGCGCGTGTTCATTTCCATAAAGTAGAAATTGCCATCGTCCGAATACAAGAACTCGATGGTACCGGCTCCTTCGTAGCCAACGGCACGAGCCAGGTCGCGCGCGGCCTTGTGCATGCGTGCGCGAATATCATCGCGTCCGTCGAGGCACGGCGCGGGGCTCTCCTCGATCAGCTTTTGGTTGCGGCGCTGCACCGAGCACTCACGCTCGCCGAGCGAAAACACATGGCCCTGCTTATCAGCCATAATCTGCACCTCGACGTGGTGCGCCGGCGCGACGAACTTCTCCATGTAGCACTCGCCGTCGCCAAAAACGGCCTCGCCCTCGGCGCGTGCCTCGATGAACGCCTTTGCCGCATCTTCCACGCGCTCGACCTTGCGAATGCCGCGACCGCCGCCACCTGCACGCGCCTTGATGAGCACGGGGCAGCCGATGCGCTCGGCCTCGACCGTTGCCTCCTCGGGACTTTTGAGCAAATCGCAGCCCGGAACGATGGGCACGCCCGCCGCGGCAGCCGTTCGACGTGCGGCGTCCTTGTCGCCCATGCTGTCGATCACCTCGGCCGAAGGACCGACAAACGCCAAGCCATACTTGTCGCAGTCGCGCACAAAGCTCGCCTTCTCGGAGAAAAAGCCATAGCCGGGATGAATTGCCTTAGCTCCCGACTTTACGGCACAGGTGAGCACAGCATCGTCGTTGAGGTAGCTCTCGGCAAGACGCGGGCCGCCGATGCAATACGCCTCGTCGGCAAGCTGCACGTGCAGCGCGTCCGCATCGGCCGTGGAGTAGACGGCGACGGTCTTGATGCCCATATCGCGGCACGCGCGGATAACACGGACCGCGACTTCGCCGCGGTTGGCGATGAGCACTTTGTCGAACATGAAGCCTTCCTTAACTTTCGTGCATGAGTGCAAAAGACATATCGGCGCGACAGCAAACCTCACCGTTGACGCTCGCAGTACCCGTCGCAAAGCGGAACGGCCCGCGCGCACGCGTGATAGAGCACACTAGATCCACCGTGTCGCCCGGGCGCACCGGACGCTTAAAGCGCACCTTGTCCAGACTCGTGTAGAACGGCGTCGCGCCGCGCGCCTCCTCATCGCCCATCAGCAGCACGCAGCAGTTCTGGGCGAGCATCTCGCACTGAATCACGCCGGGGACGACCGGGTTTCCCGGAAAATGCCCCTGCAAAAAGTACTCGTCGCCCGTAATCGTGATCTTGCCGTGGGCCTCGTCGCCCACCAGCTCGGCTTCGTCGAGCAAAAGCATCGGCTCGCGATGCGGCAACAGTTTCTTGAGCTCTTCTTTATTCATGGATATCACCTATCCGATCCTCATGAGGCAGCTGCCAAACTCCACGAGGTCGCCGTCGGCCACGCAGATCTCGAGCACCTCGCCATCCGCCTCTGCCGTCACCTCGTTGAGGACCTTCATGGCCTCGATGATGCAGAGGGTCTCGCCGGCCTTGACCTTGGAGCCCACGTGCACAAACGGTTCGTCGCCCGGCGCCGGGGCAGCATAGAAAACGCCGACCATGGGTGCGGTCACCTCGGTGCCCTTAGGCTCCGGTGCGGCGGCAGGCGCCTGCGCGGCGGGCTCCGGTGCGGCGGTAGGCATGGCGACAGGGGCCACCGCCGGAGCAGTTACGGCACCCGGCATAGGCATGGGCACGGCAACCGGCTGCGCGGCGCTCGCGCGCTCGAGCTCGACCGCGGTGCCATCGGGCTCCTCAACACGCACGCGCGTGAGGCCGCGGTCCTCCATAACATCGGCTATCTCGGCAAGTCTTTTGGAATCCATGCTCTAGCTCCTCGTATATCTACGCAGCGCGATGGCGGCGTTGTGCCCGCCAAAGCCCAGGTTGGTCGAAAGCGCCCAGGTAAGGTCGGCGCGAACCGCGCGATTGGGCGTGCAGTCAAGATCGCAGGCGGGATCGGGCGTGTGGTAGTTAATGGTCGGCGGCACCACGCCCTGCTCGAGCGCCATGGCGCAGGCCATGACCTCGATGGCACCCGTAGCACCGATCATGTGACCGGTCATCGACTTGGTCGACGAGATATGCGCGGCGCGTGCCGCGTCCTCGCCAAGCGCCCGCTTAATGCCCGCCGTCTCGGACGAATCGTTGAGCTTGGTCGAGGTGCCGTGAGCGTTGATGTAGAGGCCCTCGGAAGGCTTGACGTCGCCCTCGGCCACCGCCAGCGATATCGCACGGGCAATGCCGGCAGCCTCGGGATCGGGACTTGTGATGTGATAGGCATCATCGGTGTTGCCGTAGCCCACGACCTCGGCATAAATGTGCGCACCGCGCGCCTGCGCATGTTCCATGCTCTCGAGCACGAGCACGCAGGCGCCCTCGCCCATCACAAAGCCGTCGCGGTCTGCATCGAACGGGCGGCAGGCCGTCGCGGGATCGGGGTTGGTGGTCAATGCGCGGCAGGACGTAAAGCCCGCAACGGCATCGGGGATAATTGCGGCCTCGGCACCGCCGGCGAGAATCGCATCGGCATAGCCGTGCTTGATGGCGCGGAACGCCTCGCCCACCGCATGGGCCGAGGT